>JAJRQD010000300.1 GCA_024280435.1 archaeon
CTGAATGGAGAGCAAGTGTTGAGCATGTATTTGGAATGGTAAAACTCAGACCATTAAGAATTACAGAAAGAAAGGAAAGTAGTAGAGCCAAAGCTCTACTCTTCCCATTTCTCTGTTATAATTTTAAATTGTATTTACAAATCTTGGAGGTATCAAAAATTAATAAACATGCTTTATTAAATATTTTGCAGAATTCATCTAATAGTAAATTACCAAAACACACCATTCTATCTCTGTAGGTGCAGAGTATATATTTGATACCTGAAGTGGCCAAATTACTGACTAATTTCAATAAATTTTTTCTATTGTCATTCAATCCAATATCAGAATAAGTTTTGTGTATCTTCCAATTATTATTACTTGCATATTTCTTCAAGAGGTCAATCTACCGTGATAGATCTTCTTTCTGCCTACTTGAACTAACACGGGCTTGCAACTTTAATTTCTTTTTCCTCTTTTACAATTCCTAAGAATTGTAAAATATTATTGTAATTATATCTCCTGTGTTTACCCTTAGTTCTGTAATCATTATTTAAATAACAACTTTCATCGCCTCAATGTTGAAATACTTACTCCTGTTAATTTAGATACTTGACCAATGATAAAATAATATTATCATCAAATGTTAAAAATATATGTCTTCAAGAGCTATGGTTGATTTAATACTATAATTCGTCTTCTGATGGCAACAGTAGAAGTTGTAATTAAATGGCAAATTTCCTAAAATAAATTTTCAATAGCATCAGGCATACTTGCACAATCATCATTAAACTTAATGGAGATAATGCCACTTTGCACCAATTTAAGTAAGGTACGAGTTGAAGAAGTACCGATTTTATTCTCAATAAGATGATTTGTCTGATTTTGTTGCGATGGGTATTGTCTCAGTGGTAGTGACCGCAGGAATACAACAATCTACAACTAATCCAAAACCAAGTATATTAACAATTCAAATATATTGGTATTTTATTATTAATATTCAGTTTTATTCTCCTGGTGCTGTGAACCTATCTCTTGATATTTTCCAGATTCTGTTATTGATCTGCATCAGTATTACAAGCCATAGTAATTGAATAAGAAATCTAATTGCAATTACTGTGAGATCAAGTGTCTCTGTGATCAGTATGGATGCAGGAAAGTCAATGACAGAGCTGATTGGATTGAGATACAGCATAAATCTAGTTGATGCTGGAAATATTGCCAATGGGATAATCATACCCCCAAAGAACTCAAGGACATTCAGTAACAGATATTTGATATCATCCACTCTACCTATCAGCACAGATAGTGATGCGATGATTGATACAACATAGTATTGCAATACTGTATTGATCAGTGTTATAACTACCAGTATTATTATTTTTGCAAAATTGAGATGTATCTCAATATTACCCACAATAATGATTGCAGATAATGTGATCAATCCTGAGATTGCGTATAGGATAAATGTACCCCAGCTTCCAAATATCTCTTTTCTATGCAAACTTATTGGTAAGGTAAGATCAGACACTGCACCTCCATTTATCAGTTTATGCTGCAAAATACTGAGTAAAGTATTTGAATCATAAAGATAGTTTAGAAATGAGGTAAAGGCAACAAATACTAGTATTTGATTTCGTGTCAATCCATTGAAGCTAGCAGAAGTTCCAATTACAAAATCCCATAGTACCCATGAGATCAATATTTTCAACGGGAGCCCAAAGAATAGAAAAATAAAATTCATTCTGAATACCATCTCTGTGCGGAATACTACCTTCACAGTTGCCTTCATCTGTTTATACATTATAGACTACCTCCAGATTGATAATTCCTCAAACCATATCTCCACAATGATTTGAATAACGTTATCCAGATGAATATTAGAACTACTAGAGTAGCTAACCCAACCAATATCTCATTCATACTGATTTTCTCTGTGATAACAGATGCAGGGAATGAGGACACAAACATTACCGGTATAATATAAGTTAACAAGTATTTTGTCACCTTGGATGATTTATCCAGTGGAAATCTCTTGGCATCATCCAATTCTGTGAGAGATTCCACTATCGCACCCATATTACCCAACCAAAAAGTCAGCAGATTAAGAGACATAAAGAATATATTCTCAAGTATGGATCCAATAATTGCAACTATTAGTCCAAATAATATCAACAATGGACTTATTATCGAGTTTACAGAGATTGCAAATACAAGAAGGATCAGTGCAGCGATGATTCTGATGAACCGTTCTGGTGATAGATTATCTCCAATCAATGCCTTGCTGGTATTCATGGGTAATATCAACAAATCATCCAGTTTTCCAGATGGGACTAGATATGGAAGTGAGAAAAAACCCACTGCGAATAGCATGAATAGACCAAAATTTAACTCAAAGAATGCAATAAGAAATATTATCTCATTGAAGCTCCATGAGCCAATATTATTGTTAAATTGAAAATTATACAGGATTAACCAGAAAAGTATGAACTGGGAACTCGAGATTATTCTCTGGAAAATACCTGTAATGAATGATAATCTGAATGCAATCATTATTCGATAATTTAGTCTAATATATTCCCACATAATATCTCACCCACTCAGTGCCTGTAGTAGGCTATTATTAGTCATTTTTATATCACTTACAATAAATCCATCGTATATTATCTTCATCATCTTATTTGTACATACGAATTTTAAGTTGTGAAATTAATCAATTTCACACGCTCCGGTGAGATGATGTCACCACTACTCCATTGAATGTGTTTTAATACACTCTCTGGGGCTACTTTTCCCATTATATTTATTGC
>JAJRQD010000301.1 GCA_024280435.1 archaeon
ATTAAAACACCCAATTGGTGTAACAGATAGAGGAAACAACAAGACAGTACCAGTCATACCTCTTAGAACTAAAAGATTCAAAATTGTAGAAAAGCATATGCCAGTAAGGGATACCTCAATAGAAGCATTAAGAGCAGAACAAAGAGGTGTTGGAAAGATAAGAGCAGTTGTCTCAAATATCTTCCAGATACCAAGAGGCCCTATAATTTTTGATTTAATTGATGAGAATGGAGATTTACTAAAAGTATCAGCTATGCCAGATAATGCACCAAAAGCTGTTAGAAATACTGTTGTGGATGCAGTAGTAAGATATAAGATTGTAAATGAACAGGAAAGGGCACAGGTTTACAATTTTGAAAAAATATTAGCCAACGATGCAATTGAATTTCTTGGCAAACTAGCCTCACTTAATAAAATAACAAGAAATAGCATTGATGAGACAGAGTTTTACATCGAGAGCAATGTATATGATGGTTTGAAGGAGAATATACTGAAAGCAGCTAAAAGAATAAGAACTGCAATTCTCAGACATCAAAATATAATTATAAGATATCATTCACCATGTACCGATGGAACAGCTGGTGCATATGCAATTGATCATGCAATCAGAAAATTCCTGCTTTCAAGAGGTGCCAGAAGAGATGAATACAAGAGAGTTGTCAGAAGATTACCACAGAGAAATCCATTCTTTGAGGTAAGAGAGGCTGCAAGAGATCTATCATTCGTACTTGATGACAGTGCAAATGTATTCAATCTACCATTGTATATTCTAGTTGATGTGGGATCATCAGAGGAGTCCAAAGCTGCACTACAATTGGCAAAAAGCTATGGAGTGGATGTTATTGTGGTCGACCATCATCTAATGTTTGATGGACTTGAGGACAATGTATTCTCAGTTCTTAACCCAGATATTGTTGATCAGAACAATAATATCACATCGGGTATGCTTGCAACAGAGCTTGCCAAATTCATTGTACCAGAGGAGGATATGCAAAAAGAGATAATTCAACTGGCAGCAGTATCTGGATTATCAGATAGGATGGAAGGCGATGAGATCAGCAAGTATCTTGAATTATCAGATGAGAATGAGTTTGACAAAAACCGTATTATCAACATTGCCTCTGCACTAGATTATCTAACATTTGGTTTGAGACACATGGATGGTGGTGAGATTGTTCGAAATATACTTGGTATATCTGGTAAATTCGAGACAAATACATCTCTTATTGAGAATATAACACCCACTGCACAATCACTATTTGCAAAGAGCCTCAAGATTATGAAAGATAATGTCGAGGAAGAGACACTTTCTAATGGTACATTACTGGTCAAATCCAATTTTGAGAAATTTGCACCAAGGTTTGAGTATCCAGGACATTCAGATATATTATCTGCACTCCACCATAAAAAAAGAGATGAGGCAAGCACTGCTGTGGTGACACTAGGATTTGGCTCAGATTACTGTATTATCAGAAGTACAGATCTCAGCTTTATCTTCACAGAATTCTTTGAGAAATTATCTCATAAAAGACCTGAGCTTGGGCTTTCCGGCTCTGGACACAGATCTGTGGGATCAATCCAGTTTGTCAGTGGATTTAGAGAAGAAGTAATTGAAGAAATTGTCAAGTTGATAAGTGAATAATCATTCAATCAAATAGAAAAACAACAAGATTAGATAATAAAAAAGTAAAACATTTAATTAGTATTTATATTTATCAATTGTGTCAGTTTGGCTAGTTTATCTATGGCAGAGTTTTATTTTTGCCTCACCTGCATTTTTTGCAAATTCAGTACCTGTATATACATCAGGTCTTGGAAGAATTGATCGGGGTAAGAATTTCAGAGATGGAAAACCTTTGCTTGGAGCACATAAAACAATTGGTGGTGCATTGGGAGGCTTATTGGGTGGAGTTATGGTTGGTCTCGCAGTACCTTTATTCTTTCCAGAAGTATTCTCACAGACAACAGGATATAATATTTGGATTGCCTTTTTACTGGGATTTGGTGCACTGCTAGGAGATGCGATTGGTTCATTTATCAAGAGGAGAACTGCAATCAAATCAGGTAGACCATTTCCAATCATGGACCAGGTTGGATTTATCATTGTAGCATTATTACTGGCAGATATTTTCATGGATTTCCCATATATTTGGGCATGGATTATTATTCCTGCAACCCTTGGTATTCATTTCGTGGCAAATGTTATTGCCTATCTAATGGGTTGGAAGGATGTATGGTGGTAATATTATTTTAAAATAATCTATACAAAATCAAAGAATATAAAACTCACAAAATTGATAGTTTTTATACAGTGAACAAATATAACGATTATATGGATATTAAATCAGATCATACCTATGAATATATTGAGACCAATGGTGTAACACTACATGTACTTGTAGCAGGTGATAAATCAAATGAGTTGGTTATATTGCTTCATGGATTTCCAGAATTTCACAAAGGATGGGAGAAACAAGTGGATACACTGGTTGATGCAGGATATTACGTCATTGTACCAGATCAGAGAGGATACAATAAGAGTGACAAACCACTGATGGTGGGAAGTTACAGAATTGATAAATTAGCTATGGATATAGTGGGATTGATTGACACTATGGATAAGGACAGGGCTTATATTGCAGGACATGACTGGGGTGCAGCAGTTGCATGGTATATGGGAATGCATTATGCAGATAGAATACACAGACTTCTGATTGTTAATGTACCCCATAGTAGTGTATTGAGAAAGACGATAAAGGAGAACAGAGCACAGAGAAAGAAAAGTTCATACATATTATTCTTCCAACTACCTTTATTACCTCAATTCATACTACGAAAGAATAATTTCAGAAATCTGATGGGATCTATTCTCAGATCTGCCAACAAGGGTACATTCTCCAAGGAGGATATTGCAGAGTATAAACAGGCATGGAGTAACAAAAGAGCAGTACCTGCAATGCTTAACTGGTACAGAGCAATAGTTAGAAGACGAGCACCAATCACTAATCTAAAAGTAGAGTGTCCCACACTTATTATCTGGGGAGAGAATGATAAATTTCTCAGTAAAGAGATGGCAGAGAGTAGTCTTGAATACTGTGAGGATGGAAAGCTTGAATTTATATCAGATGCAACTCACTGGGTACTGCACGAGAAGCCAGAAATTGTTAATCCGAAAATAGTTGAATTCTTCTCTCAGAATGAAAAATAATCTAAATTTTACTTATAAGAAATCTCATTCAGATGGAGTGTGAAAAAAATCCCCTATAGAACCTGTTCTACACGTTCAACAAGTATCTGTGCGGGAATATCATAAAGTGTTATCTTGGATCGTCTACCTCTTGCCCCTGCTGGTAGTGAGCTGACAGAATGTGATATTATACCCAACCTCTCAAGACTATCAAGACATATTCTGAAGGTGGCTATTGATTGTACTTTGAGTTTATTCTCCTCTGAGATCAGTTTGAATGTATCATATGATTCATTGACTGTTGTTGATACCTTACCAGGTTTGAGCAGTAATCTACCAATTGATAATGCAGCAACCAGTTCATTCTTCTTAAGATCCTGGAAAATATCAGTTCTCAGCTCGGGATAGACCTCTGTCTTTGCAGCTCTTACTAACTCTGCGGATATTTTTCCCTGTCCAACTGCATTCGCCTTTAATCCAGATTTCAGAAGTATCTCAACACCATGTCTTGCATTTCTTGTTCTAGAACAGATCTCAATGATCAGATCAAACACATCTTCTGAAATCACCTCATCATAGAATGCCAGATTTTTACGATATGTAAGAATCTCTTTTAACTCATCAGAAGTATAGCCCTCCAGACTCAGTTGATCCTGTATTCTTCCACTGAGATCTGCGGATAATAATAGACTCCATTCAGATCTCCTACAAATGATAATTGTGGATAATCTTCCAATACCTGAAGAGAATAGTTCATTCATATGAATAAATGCAAGAATATCCTTTCCAGACAGCATAGATGCCTCATCCAATGCAAGAACCAGTCTTTGATTCTCCTTCTCTAATCTTTTTGCAAGCATCTCTAATAATTCCTCATCTGAAAAACCTCTTCCCTGGATATGAAACTTATCAGTGGCAATTCTTCTGATAATAGACGTCTTTGTTCTGAATGAATGACAGTTAACATAGAATGTGTCCAGATTAATTCCATTTGTGATAGCTGCATTTTTAAGATCACCCAATGTTTTCTTTGTGAGAGTGGTTTTACCAATACCGGGTGGACCTGTAATTGCAATATTTACGGCATATGTGTGGCTAGGTTCAAGTAATATTGATAGGTTCTCAACTAGTTGATCAATCTCTTTATCTCTACAAGGTAACTCTTCTGGAGTATATTCTGGTAAAAGTGTGAACCTATTACGAAAAACACTACTCGTTCCTTTTTTCTCAAAAATATTAGGAGACATATACGATTTTACTTATCATTGTGTTGTATTAATTGATTGTGTATACAATTTGGATAAAGTCAAATAAATGGTTAACATAGAGGAAGTCATCTGCCACTTGCTGATCTTGAAAGTATCACTGATATTTTTTCGTGGGCGGATAAATTCAATCTCTATTTAAAAAATTCAAAATCTATTTAAGAAAAATGCATCTCATTCTCAATCATAATCTTGACAATATCATCAAATGCTTCTACCACATTAACACCCTCAAGAGCATTTGTTTCAAAATAATTCACGTAGAAAGTGGGTTCTTCAAATTTATTTTTCATCTCTTTCATTAATTCTTCAACCTGAGATCGTTCAATCGCTCTGTCTGGTAGATCTGATTTATTACCAAGAATAATCACAGGAACTATCTCATTACCTGCTTTGATATACTCATCAAGCCAACTCAGTAGATTATTGAACGTATCTGCACTGTTCAATGCAAATACTAGTAGTATCCCCTTAGTTCCTTTGAAGTACCCATCAATTACAGATCCAAACTGTTTCTGACCCGCAAGATCCCAGATCTGGAGAATATGTTCCTCACCATCAACATCTATTTTTTTGATAGAAAAATCAGCACCTATTGTCATCAAATACTGCCCAGTGGTACTCTCACCCATAAAATTTTTTCTAAGAGTTGTTTTTCCAACAGCTGCATCGCCAATTAAAATAACTTTGTGTGGCTTGTTCTTTCTACTCATAAATAACATATTATACAGTTATAATAAATAAATATTGACTATAATAAATAATAAAAATATATTAATATTCAGAAGTTATTACCTTAATATATAAATCATAGAATCACCTTGTGCAAGGTCTCATAGACAGGTCCAGTTGGCGTTAATATAGATTTAATTAGATGTATCTCGTTTGCCTCAAATTCATCAAATCTATAAGTACTATATTCATTCCATTTCTTGATAAGCTTATCCAATTTGTATTTATCCCTAATTCTAACAACTGTCAGATGTGGAAGGTAAGGTCTTTTATCGGGCTTGTAACCCAGAGATCGGACCATATTTTTAACTGTATTTGCAACTTCTATGACTCCATTCATACCTTCATTCAATTTGATATACAGTACCTTTGCCCTACCTCTGGGAGGAATTATTCCAGTACCTGCCAATGATATTCTGAATTTATCTAGTACGATATTATTCATCTCCACCTTTATTTCCTCAATCTGCTCTGTTGAGATATCACCAAAGAAATGAAGTGTGAAATGAAAGCGCTCAGGATCCACTGTTGTTATTTTAGTACCGACAGACTTTAGTTCCTGATATATTTGCTTAATATCAAAAGAAGGTACTTTAATTGCGATGAATACTCTATGCATACCTGTATAATAATTCACATATTAATATTAAATCCCACATAAATTCAATAATAAGCACAGGAAATTCGGAATTATAATAAAATTAACTTGGAAATTAGTTAATTATCATAGAGTTTTTTAATCTAGGAATGTTATCTAATTCTGACTAAACTTTGGATTTTCCAAGAGGTATTTTTTAATGAGTGAACCCGCAATTATATTGGCGTTGGCTGGCCTTCCATCTTCTGGTAAAGGAACATTCTCCGAGATAGCAGAGGAATTTGGGTTTAAAAAATTTGTAATGGGTGATGTTATCAGAGAGGAGTGCAGAAGGAGAGGATTGGATGTCACCCGTGAAGCTTCTGACTTTGTTATGATTGAATTACGAAAGGAAAAAGGAAAGAATGCAGTTGCAGTCGTCACACTTGATTGGATAAAGCAGGCAATTGATGATAATATGCGATTTATCCTGATCGATGGAATAAGATCAATGGAAGAGGTAAATTATTTCAAAGAATTCTATCCAGATATGATAATTATTGGAATACATGCAAATCCAAAGACAAGGCTGAAAAGAGCATTACTAAGAAAAAGAATAGATGATGCATACTCTGAGAATGCATTTCATGATCGAGATAATATCGAATTGAATATTGGTCTGGGTGATGTTATTGCCAAATCAGATATTCTTATTGTTGCAGAGGAAGATATTGTAGAGACCAAGAATACATACTCCGAAGTATTACGGGATATAATTAAAACATACGAGGCGATGTTAGTTGCAAAAAATTGAGAAAGACCCGTTCACATATGTGAATGTGGTATGTGAGGCAAAATTGAACCCAACTGAGAAAAGAGAGAATGTGGAGAATATTCTTTTAAAATTTATCAATGGAGAGATTATTACAGATGAACGAATTGATGGGACTTTTCTGCTGATAAATGCAGAGGGAACCTCAGCACTGCAGATACTGCATGAATGGATTGCTACACAGAGAATAATAGATACTGTAAGATCTAGATTATTCAGATCAATTGCTAACAATGTGACAGCGGTTTATTTCAACAGACAAGCTGCATTCATGAACCATCTATCAGTGGTTGATCATGATGATGGGATACCACTTGGCCCAATTGCATTCAATATTATATCAGATAATCTTGAGGAGATAATTGATATTGTTGCACCAAAAACCTATGATGGAAGAATTATGAGTGAGGATGAGCTTGCAAAATACAAGGCAAGAATAGAGAAAAGAAAGAATAGAAAATCAGAGTTGCAGGATAAAGCGAGTTCAAGAGATGAAGAATATCTGAAAGATCTTTGAACAAAGTGAGTTTAATTCCTAATTTCAGATAATATACACTAAATATTGTTTTTATGCACTTCTGGTAGTTCAATTATTATCTTATCATTATCATTTGCAACTCGGGTATTTTTAATTATCTTCTGAATTGATTTCAAATCATTTTTTAATTGCTTATATGTGAATCTTGGTGAGATATGTGTAAGTATCAGCTGATTTATTTTTGCCAATGAAGCCACTCTTGCAACCTGTGAGAAGGTAGAATGTCCTCTCTCTCTTGCCAGTTGTTCCATATCATCGGGGAAACTCCCCTCGTGCACGAGCACATCTGTTATATCAGGCAATCTCTTGATAAAATCCTTATTAGGCATTGTATCCCCGGAATATGCAATAACTCTGCCTCTACGACCTTTGAACATAACATCCTCTGGCTTAACCTGCATATCATTGATGAATATTGTCTCACCCCTCTGTAATTTTTTGAGATGTGGTCCTCTGGGGATATTCAATTGATCTAGCTTATCAGTATCGAATTTATCTGGAAAATCATTCTCTATCCAGATATATGATAAAGCACCACCGGGTGCATCGTGTGCAGATCTCATACATTTCAACACGAAATTCTTTCCTTTGTAATTATCACCCGGATATAATTCAATAAATTTAATCGGATATTCATTCTTAACATTGAATGCATACATAATATACTTGGTATAATCTGCAATTCCAGCCGGACCTATGATTGTCATGGGTTCAGTTCTTCCCTGTAATTGAAAAGAGGAAAGTAATCCAGGAATACCCAAAGTATGATCGCTATGCATATGTGATATACAGAGTATGAAATTCTTATTTGTGGAAACTTTATTTCTTCTAATCTGATACTGAGTACCCTCTCCACAATCGAAGAGAATTGTACCTGTGTGGTGTGTCAATGCGAAACTTGATTGTTGTCTTTTCAGCGGTGGTATAGCGGAACCAGTGCCTAAGAATGTTAGTACAACTTCACTACCTTTCAATTCTACCATTTTTAATTATCTTCCTTATTCTTCTTGTCAGTGTACGATGCACATAATCACTGGTATCATCGATTAATTTCCAACCACCCGGCATTTTATTTAACATATCAGATGGTGAACTGAACACAAAAATCATTCCATCCTCTTGAATTGCCAACCATCTTCTGATCAGTTCTTCCCTTCCTCTTCCCA
>JAJRQD010000302.1 GCA_024280435.1 archaeon
ATTAAGGCGATTTGAATCTACGCGATACTCGTACCCCGCGCAGTTTATGCATCAAAAAATGGAAAATATAAAGCTTTCAGCTAATATTTATGCCACTTAAAATAAAATTGTTTAATTTTTTAGTGCGGAATGAGAGATATATATGTGATTTAACTAATTCCTGTGTAAGCTTCCAGTCATTATTAAATCCTGAAATTTGTTTTAATCTATTTATTTCTTCATCAGTGGTCTCTTTTCCAGTTATCTGTTTAACTGTTTTTTTAATTGCTAATCTGTGGGATTTGTTTACATCTATAATTACTCCATCCATATCAAATATTATTGTCTCTTTATCTAGTAACTCATCAATAGATGCTATTAATAGATCGATCTGTTCAATGGACCCTATTGTAATTCTTGAACAACCTTTTCTATAACTTGATCTATCACGAATAAGAATATTTTTTCCACTTAGTCCCCTAACTATATAATTATTCAAAATATTAAAATTAACTAGAATAAAATTTGCTTCAGATGGAAATACTTCAAAACCTCTATTTTGTAAATATTTAGTCAGTAATCCTCGATTTTTCTTAATTAATTTTACAAATTGATCAATACTAGCTCTCTTCTTAAGAACTAACTGCATTGCATAAATTGCTACTGAATTAACAGAATAAGGTGATGATATATTTCTCAAAAAAGATATTAAAAATTCATTTCCAATAATATAACCTAATCTAATACCAGCCATTCCATATGCTTTTGAAAAAGTTCTTAAAACAAGTACGTTATCATATTTCTCAGCAAAATCAATCAAAGTGTTATTTGTGAATTCAACATACGCTTCATCTAAAATAAAAAGTGTCCCAGGATTTCTTTTCAGTAAATATTCTATGCTATTTCTATTGAAAACCTGTCCTGTAGGATTATTTGGGGAGCATATAAATAAAATCTTGATATTATCTTTTAATATTGTATCTAATTCGATTTGAGGTATTTCATCATTGAATTCAACCTCAATGATATTCGCTTGATTTAACTCGCAATAAAACTTATACATTGTATAAGTGGGTGATGGAATTACCACTTTATCACCTATTTCAACTACAGAATCAATAATCAATCTTAATGCATCATCTATCCCATTTGTTAATAACAACTTATCTGCTGATACATTAAGATACTTTGACAGTACAGAATATGCGGTATCATAACTAGGATAAATTGAAAGGTTCAATGAAAAAAGAGAAATATCTCTAAGCAATGGATTTTCATCAGTGTTTTCATTGAAATCTAATCTTATGGAATCAATTCTATCATTGAGTGGAGGTTTATAACCTTTAAAATTTCTCAATGCTTGTTTTATGAATTTCATAAGATTGCTCTCCTATTAACTGACTGCAATAATTGAATGTACCTTTCAGGTTCATTCTCAAAAATTAGATCTACCTTAGATACTATAATTCCAGAACCACCAAGTTCTCTAAGATTACTAATCACATTTATTAGATTCAATTTTGAAACAATAATGTGGATTGCAAACATATCTTGTTTATTTTGGTTATATACACTTGATATAGTTGGTCCATCCAAACCCTTTAAGCCTTTTTTCGTAAATAATCGAGGCATTATCTGATCTGGTTGACCTCTCATATTAACATTTATGGATAGATAATTCTCAGCTCTAAAAGTGGCTTCAAATAACTCTAACAATAATTTTGCAATTTCCATAATTTTTTGATCTTCAAGTGCTTCTGGATTAGAAAAAAAAGTCGCCTCTGATGATAATATTTTTCCATTTTTTATCCTTTTCAAATTATTATCCTCAAGTGTTTGACCAGTTGATACAAGATCAATAATAAAATCAGATAAACCAAGTGCAGGAGAAACCTCAAGTGTACCTGCTCCTTTGACAAATTCAACGATAATATTAAATTTATCAAAAAATTCAGAACTTAATTTAGGGAATTTAGATGCAACTCTATATGCTTTACCATTTACCATCTCTGTAATACTATTTGCAGACCAATCTTTTGGTATTGCAACCTCTAGACTACATTTTCCATACCCTAGGGCATCATGTATTACAATAATCTCTCTTTGAATATCTGCAAATTCATTTATTATATCAAAACCACAAATACCAAATGAAAGTATACCAGTTTTTACACCTTGGATTATATCCTCTTGTCTCTGGAAGACAATCTCTATTTCTGGTATTTCTTCAATACTTGCTAAATAACTTCGATTTTCTTTTTCTATATTAAGACCACATTTTTTAAATAAATCAATAGTTTTATTGTACATTCTTCCCTTACTAGGTAGTCCAAATCTAATTTTCTTATTTTTTTCACTTATTAATGTGAACACATTCACCTTTTTTCATAAAAAACACCTCAAACTCAATAAAATTGAAATAAAGTTGTACCTGACAAATAATAAAATATAATTGGTATATTTCAAGTATCTTAATATCAGTTACATATCTTTCAAAATTTTTGATGTATATAAATATTTTTGATATATACACACTCTAATCTAGTTTCACGACGTAAATCACATTAATAAAATCAATATAACCTGTGAATACAGATCAGTATAAAAGTGGTCAATTTTTGATAATTTTACTTTTTCACAAGATAAAATATGTAAATCATGAATTCTTAAATGAGATGAACAACTAATCTGCATACTATTTTTTCCTTATTTGATCAAATATTTCTTAATTAGATATTTGAACAACTCAAATATTGAAACATACATATAATTTTAAATCTATATTTTTCCTGTTTCATCCAAGATTAGCATATTTACATGGTTGACGAATTATAGTTTTCAATTTATCTGCATTAGTCTTTCTTGGATCATTTAAATAGATCTCATGATGTTTTCCACTCAATTCAAAACCTTTATTTTTAATATATTCGTGTAATTTTTGTATTACAGGTCCTTCATCTGCATATGTTCCAATATACAATATTTGTGCGGCTCCACCCTCTCTATACAATTCTACTCTTATTTTATCAAGTGCAATTGGATTTTTATTTGATCTCGCAATCTCAATTGATCTGTTTATCTGATCTTCCGATACAAAATCCGGTATTCTGATCATCATAGTCCATTCCCAATCTGATTTATCATTCACAGACCAAGAACTCATATCTTCCTTGTACCATAGGCCCTCTAATGGTGGTACAACATATACATCCTCTGGGTTCTCCTTTTTTATTATTTTCATCTTCAAAGAGTATGATGTTGCATACAATGCCTCAATTGCATTTTTATATTCAATTGATACATTTGGATCGCCCTTACCGTCAATCATAAAAAATTTCATATCGGGTACTTCAATAATTGAGGGTTGTTTCTTTGGTTTGTAAAGCTCTGGTTGTATTTTTTTGTAATCTACTGGCATCTTATTTCCTCCTGACAGGTATCTGTATCTCAGTCAATAATTCATTCTCCTTCACCTGAATTGGACTGTTCAAGTACAATTCTCTTGATCTACCTGTAATCTCGTATTCATTTTGATTAATATACTCAAATACTTTATTGTAGGCAATTCCAATATCTTGATATGAACCTGTATATATCAAAGAGATAACATTCTCTGAGTTTAGATTTTTGACCTCCATATCTTCTCTATTAAGTGAAATCCTTCCAGATACTGGTATTGCGATCTCAATATCTGCATCAAACTCTTTATAATCATCATCGTATGATATAAACATAATTGGACCTGTTATCTTCAACTCATTTTCGTTAATTACCTCTAGTATTTCATTAATTATTTTTCCAATAGTCTCTTTATATGTTCCTTTCTCTCTCAAACTAAGTACTCGGTTTTTAGCAATTTTTTTAATTGTGGGCTCTGCGCAGTTCAAATATAATAACTCCATTGGATCATTACTGATAAGTAAATCCTCGATTCTATTCAGTCTATTGATTTCCATTTGCAACTCATTTAATCGTTTACTGAAAATCGAATTGATTATTTCTCTATCTTGAACTACCTCAAGTAATATATGTACATCAGATAATGAAAACCCCAGGGACACAAGCATTTTTATCTTAATTCCAGTGGTTATCTGATCAGTGGTGTAATATCTGTATCCAGTGAATTCATCCTTTACATATGGTATTAACAATCCCCTTTTATCATATATTCTCAATGCTTTCTGTGAAAGATGCGTGATGATTGAGAATTTACTGATAGAGATATGCGCTTCACCTGACATAGTTCAAAATTAGATAATTAATACATTAATATAAAGTACAAGTGTCATACTCGGGGTATACTTTTGTTTATTAATTTTACTTTTTACCAAAAATTTGTATCCCTGTGATTAACAATAAATATTCAGCAATCACAATTGTTAAGAGTTTGTTGTATAAAATAATATTTTGAAATATATAGTTATTGAGAATGCAAACAGAATGGATTTTGAGGATGAGGTAACACGGAAACTGGAAGAAGGATATGATTTAATAGTATCAGATCAACAATTTGCAGATAAAAAAACTGGAAAGCCCACTATTAACCAGTACTTCGCACATATGATGAAAAAGTAAGGATGAGTGACATTGATAATTGAGTATAGTTTTGTTACTTTGAATCAATCATAGTATTACTAACCCATCTGTTTTCTTTAACTAAAAAGTCACCCCACCTGCTTATTTGATTTCTGAAAAACAATTAAGGAATGAAGATTATGATTGGATTAAAGCACATAAAATAATTGAAAAATAATATTATTCTATTTCAAAATAAAGTTGTAATTTGTCCGAAAATACAATTCCGGTGTTTAATTTGAATGATGAAAAATTAATAGATTTAAATACTAATCTGAATACTGAATATCTCCATGAGGTGAGTCACAGCATGCCTCATTCCATCCCCCAGAGCGTTACCTTATAAATGGAGGTGTTCCCCTGTGTTCAGGTGTATGGAAAATGCCAGTGATAAAAACCAATGAACTGGTTGCAGGCATAATAAATAAATCTCCCACATATATTTTTTCAAAAGATGATTAATATGTCCAGGACAAAAAGACAAAATAAATCAATGACTAATTGTGTTGCTAGAAATAGACGAAAATTGAACAAGAAAAAAAGATCCAAACTTCATAGTGGAAAAGATTGTTGGGTATGTTGGTGATTTTTATATCATTCTCATAATAATTTCTGATGAATTCAACTTTACAAACCATATTACGTTTTATCATATTTATTGTTATTTTTCAATTCAATTAACAGGTTCAATTAACAGCTATAACACTTGAATTCAACAAAATGTCTCTCTGTGCACCTATTGTGCAATGTTCATATAGTTCATATTCTTCAAAATAATTCAAATGAAAGTATAGAGCCTGTTGTACCATCATTTCTGCAAAATACACCCAAAGTATCAGATATTAAAATCCTTTTACAATTGTTGAATTGGTCACTATTATTGATAAAATATATGTTTTTTTCAGTATAGTAATGTATTTTTATATTTATCAATGTAAAATAATTAATACCAAGGAATTTATAATACTATCATGGTAAGTGCTACATTGTCAAAAAATGGTATGATACATCTTCCCAGAGAAATTCAGAAAAAATTTGAGCTTAAACCTGGAGACAAGATAAGTTTTGTGGATACAGGAGAAGAAGTTGTGGTTGTTCCTATTAAAAAATTATTTGATCTAGTAGATCCAAATGAAGAAGAAATTGCCAAGAACATTGTTCAGGAACTAAAATCAGAACATATCAATGAGAAATAGCAGGAGTGATATGTGGATTAAAAGCTATATTTGGGATACAGGAGCATTGTCACTATTTTTTGCGGGAAATGAAGTAGCGATAAAATTAATGAGAAATATAGAGAAAAATAATTCAACTGGATATATTCCACAACTGGTATTTAGTGAATTGTACTATAAATCCTGGCAAAAATTAGGAAAGCAAGCTGCACTGATACGAATAAAAACACTAAAAGAATCGTCTCTCAATGAATATATCCTTAATGAGACAGATACTTTTGTTGTAGGCAAAGCAAAACTAGATTATTCTTTTCTTTCAATGGTCGATGCAGTAGTTGTAGCAAGTGCAATAGCAACTAAATCAACTATAATTACATCTGATAAAGATTTTCTGGGAGTAAAGGGAGTTAAGGTTATAAAATTAAAATTCTAGATACACCATGTTCATCAGTAAATTCTCGATCATCA
>JAJRQD010000303.1 GCA_024280435.1 archaeon
AAAATACAATATCTGAAATTGTTATTTGAGGAGATTAAACTATCATATCATAAGGATATAGTTCTTGAGGCAATTGAGATTTCGAGAATAATTCTGAAAACTGTTCAGGAAAACAATATATTTTCTAAAAAAGTATTTATCTATCTAGTGCTATCAAGGCTTTATTTATTGCTGTGGGATCTGAAAAAAGCAAATGCATATCATAAACAGGCTGATTTACTACTTATGGAATTTGTAGGAGATACTTCTAAAATAAATAATCAGATAATACATACTGCGATCTCAAAAAATATAGTTAAAGAGGAAATGAATCTGAAGAAGGCAGATAAGATGTATAATAATGGAGAGAACCCCTCAATAGAGGAATGCTTCAATATTTTCGGAATAAGTGATTTATTTATTAATTAGAAACACACTATTTTATCACTACAAAATACCATAGTTTGGTAAATTTACGTTTTCAAGCATTAATATGATAAAATTATGAAATGCAAAATTGTGATCTGCTCTCCATCCGTTATTTTTCCATGTTTGATGGAAACAAGTAGTTTTGGAATTGCACTTATTCTTTCAATGAGAATTTCAAAATAATCTATAATTATTGAAATAATAACTAATTCTTTTTAAAATTTATAACTAAATTATTATTTTATTATATAATAAGAAATAGATATTTTTGCTATAAAAAATATGACAAAATGAGTTTCGTATATAAAAATGGAAAAAAAATACGTATAAAAAGAAAATTTTGATATAATTTTTGTGACTTTAATACATTTATTAATATCTAAACATTTGATATGAATTTGAATAAATATGATTGAGAAATCAGAGGTCGAAAAAGCCGAAGGCGGACCAATGTTAAAATATGAACCTGTGGATGTTTACGACTATCATGAAGGAAATTATCCTGGAAATGGTAAGATTGAGATTATCTCTAAAACACCCGTTACCAACGCACGAGATTTAACTCTTGCATATTCACCCGGAGTTGCAGTTGCATGTAAAGCAATTGCATCAGATAAGAAAAATCTAGAAAGATATACCAACATCGGAAACACAATTGGAGTTATATCAAATGGTACAAGAATACTAGGACTTGGAGATATTGGTATGGCAGGATATCCTGTAATGGAGGGTAAATCAATACTGTTCAAAGCATTGGCAAATGTGGATGCATTTCCAATGATTATCCCAGAACAAGATCCAGATAAATTTATCGAGGCAGTAGAGGCAATAGCACCTAATTTTGCAGGAATAAATCTAGAAGATATAAGAAAACCAGATTGTTTCTATATTGAAAGGAAATTAGACCGCATTCTTCCTGATATCCCAGTATTTCATGATGATCAGTGGGGAACTGCAATTGTAACACTAGCAGGTGTGATCAATGCTCTCAAAGTTGTTGATAAGAAGATTGAAGATGTAAAGGTTGTTATGAATGGTGCAGGAGCATCTGGAATTGCAATCTCACATATGTTGCTGGATGCAGGTGTTCAGGGTAAAAATATGTTATCTGTTGATAGACATGGTACTTTGTTCTCCAAGAGAGGTGCAATGGATAAATACAAGGAAGAACTTGCTGATAGATTGAATCCATCCAAAAATGATTGGACACTTGCTGAAGCAATAAATGGTGCAGATGTATTGATTGGTGCTTCATCAAAAGGTGCATTCACATCAGAGATGATCGAGAGTATGAATGAGAAGGCAATTGTATTTGCGATTGCAAATCCAGATCCAGAAATTCTACCTTCACTGGCAGTTAAAGCAGGTGCAGCAATAGTTGGTACAGGTCGTTCTGATTATGCGAACCAGATTAATAATGTACTTGGGTTCCCGGGTATTTTCAGAGGTACTCTTGATGTCAGAGCACGAAGAGTGACCAAGAATATGAAAGTTGCAGCTGCGAATGCAATTGCATCCATGGTTCCAGAAGATGAACTAAGTGTCAATAAAATAATAACCACTCCTACAGATCCATTATTAATGCCAACATCAGCAGCAGCAGTTGCCAAGGCAGCGATGGATGATAATGTTGCAAGAAACAGAATGACACCTGATGAAGTATATGAGAATACAGTCAAGAGAATAGAGTATTACAAAGCAACAGCTGGTAAATTGGTGGAATCAAGAAAAGATATCTCCAAGGTACTTGATTTCTTATAATAAAATTGGAAACAATAATCATTTAAGGAAATTTTAAAAAAGTTAATTCTATTTTTAGGAATAAGTAAATTTAAATTACTCATAGAAAATCACTCTCTTTCGGGTAGTTCATCACACTG
Source organism: archaeon (assembly GCA_024280435.1). GTDB lineage: Archaea > Asgardarchaeota > Heimdallarchaeia > Heimdallarchaeales > Kariarchaeaceae > JAJRQD01. The sequence continues at coordinate 2,289 of JAJRQD010000303.1, forward strand.
CATTCAGATGCAATTTTCAATCAGAGAACATTGTATATTTACTCCAGTTATAATGTCCCAAAAATAATGCTATTTCTTTATTATTCAGTGTAAATATATGAGAGCCTGCTTCTTTATAATTTGGTCTTTTTCTAATTCGGTTACTCCACTTTACTTCAATACCCAATGTACCAAAAGGCATTATAGTAATTACGTCAACCTCTGTATTTGCCCTCCAGTAAAAAATATCACCCAATCTTGCCATATGGCTTGACACACAACTTTCAACTTTATCAGCCATATTCACAGTACTACCAACATATCTTGATAGAGCTTCCAGTAAAAAAGGATCTTGAACATGTATCTTTTTATTTTTCTTATTTGATACTTGGCCATCAATATATCTGAATCTCTGTATATGTATGACAAATAGTTTGGATAATAAATCAAGATAAGAGGAAATTGTGCTTACAGATCCAATAGAAGTGTTTTTAGCAATTCCCTGGTAACTAATAGGTGCACAACCGCTATTAATAATGGAGAATATAATTTCTTTAAAAAAACTCTCTGATTTACCTAATCGGGCTAAATCATTCCTTATCCAATCAATATATATTCTATATGATTTACTAGTAACTTGTGATGTTGTTTTATATTCTATTATCGGATGTGGAAATCCACCTGTCTTAAGATATTGATCATAAAGTTCGATATACGATTTTGACAGCAACTTGTTTTTATTTATGTTTGAGTATATATTGGGTTTATCAAAACTATAATTTTTTGGTTTAAGATTTCCAATATGTCTACAGTAAGTATTGAAGTCCATAGGAAGTAGTTGATAATTCTTACCAGAACCACGTCTTCCTGGAAAGTATTCTTTTTGTCTGATTAGTTCCATACTTGCAGAACCCGAAACATAAATTGTAGTATTCACAAATAATTTACGATCAATAAAGTCTTTTATCGCACGCCACCAATCTCTTACAAATGTTATCTCATCCAATATTATAAGATTGCTACCTTCAATATTTTTCAAAAATTGATTTAATAGAGACGCAAGTTCTTTAAAATTAACTATACTATCACAAGATAAAAATAAAATAGCATTTGGGTCAAATCCATCTTTTAATTGTTTATGAATAAAAATACGTAAAGCGGTTGATTTTCCCACTTGACGAGGCCCTACAAGAAAATTTAGGGAGAATGCCTTATTAGTAAAATCGGATACAATATCTGGAATCCATTTAATTGGACTTTCTAGCCATTCCAAATAAATAGGATCTTTTTTATTATTCCACCAGGGATTATAATCTTCAAGCATACTATATCAACAGATTTGTGATATTTCAATGTAATGAATACTTACATCCAAATTTTGATCTTGTAAAAAATATATTGGACAAGATACAGGTATTTTGTTTAATGTGATTGGACAAGATACAGGTATTTTGTTCAATACAAATAATTATGATATTGAGTTTAGTACTAATAACTGAAATATCTGGGCTTTAATAATAGTAAATATAGAAATATTGTTTTTTATAAAATTTACTTTTATATGTGTCAAATACCAAAATTATACATTTATATAAGAGATGATATCTGTACACCACTATTCTTTTTAGATAAAGCAATCTTCAATTAAAACATTGGAATTAACCTGACTTATAAAATGAATTATTTGATACTATTTAATATAGGGATGAATGTTTCTGCTTTCAGAGATGCACCACCGATCAATCCACCATCAATATCTCTCTGTGATAGTAATTCTTTGGCATTAGTTGGTTTCATTGATCCTCCATACTGAATTCTAATTTTTTCAGAGACACTTTGACCATAATTCTTTACAAACCATTCTCTCACGACTGCATGGCTCTCATTAGCCTCTTCTATAGTTGCAGCTTTTATCTTGACACCTGGATTAAGGTATTCGTTATTAATAGCCCACACAGGTTCATATGCTATCACTATATTGTTTAACTGAACTTCACTAACATCCTTCAATGAACCGGATAATTGTTCCATATTTACCTTTGCCATATCACCATTTGCTCTCTCACTGGCAGTTTCACCGATACATAATACCACTTTCATATCATTATCTAGTGCTGTGTGAACTTTCTTGTTGATCATTTCATCAATCTCACCAAATATCCGTCTTCTCTCACTGTGTCCAAGCAGCACATACTCACAACCTGCTTCCAATAGTCCATCAATTGAGACTTCACCTGTAAACGCGCCTTTTTGCATGAAATGCATATTTTGTCCTGCCAATTTAAGATTACTCTCTTTAATCATTCTACCAACCTCATAAAGAGCATTGGGAGAGGGAGCAATAAAAGCCTCTACATCTATTGTACTCAATTGATCTGCAATATCTTTTGCTGCTTTTACTGATGTTTCAACGGTGGGATACTGTAATTTCCAGTTACCTCCGAAAATATAATCACGAATCATAATTTAATAAAATTAGTGAATCAATTAAACTTTGATGATTATATTTGATATATTGTTAAAGTTATCAAATATAATGCAAGTAGATTTTTGTAAAAAAAATGAATATTACGGCAAAAATATAATCTTAAGCTCAGAGTGATTAATTTTCAGCATACATCCATTTTCAATACTATTACTTGATGTGAATAATAATCGATCATTTTAATTTAGATAAAAATAAAATTAACACTCGGAGATATTGGTCGCGGTGTCAGACAATTCAAAACCAAATGATGAAAAACCCTTACCTGATGATATTAATGAAGCCGAATCATCTAACATTGTCGAACGAAGTTCAACAACGGGTGACAAATCTACTAGGAAAGGTAAAAAAAAGAGGAAAACTAAGGAGGAACCAAAAAGAGATTCAAAGGCAAGAACTGCATCTGCTGCTGTTTTCTTCAATGATAACAAGGCAATTGCAGGATTCGGTAATTCTATGCGTTCTGTGTTCACATCAATTCGAGAACTGGTAGAAAATAGCCTTGATGCATCAGAGAAAAGAGGTGTGATCCCTAGTATACAATTAAAATTAAGAAGGCTCAATAAAAAAGAACTTGATAAATTAATGGGAACCCCTGTTGTTGTCAAGACCAAAGAGGCCAGAGTTGATTTTATTGAACTATCATGTAAGGACAATGGAGTGGGGGTACCTAGAGATCTTATACCACAATTATTCGGTACAGTACTTGCAGGAACAAAATATGGGGCTCAGCAGACTAGAGGAAGATTCGGATTGGGCTCCAAGATGGTTCTACTGCATGCAATGTCCACACTTGATTTACCAATTCAGATAACTACAAGACCTGAAGGAGAAGACACCACTTACAGGGTACAGTTATTTATTAACCTTGAAAAAAATGAACCAATAATACACAAAGATATACAATTCAAAGAGGGAGACGAGGAATATTTTGATGATTACGGAACTGAGATCAAAGTATCCTTCACAGGTAGCTGGACACTGGCAAAAAATTATGTGAGAGAATATTTTAAACAGTTAGCAATCATCACCCCATATGCAGATATAAGTGCAGAGTTACCAAGTGATGATAAAAAAACAAATGAGCTAACTGTGTACAAAAGAGTTGTAGATGATCTTCCCAACCCACCACAGGTTATCCGAATACATCCTTGGGGAACTGATATATCGACCTTCAGAAGGGAAATGACACATGCAACAGAAGATAACCTGATAGAATTTCTTGTCAATACATTTATGGGTGTTAGTGAGGAGGCAGCAGTACTTTTCTTCAAAGAGGTTGGTGTGGATGCAAGTAAAAGTCCAGCTGAATTAACCAGTCCTGAAATAAGAAGAATCGTTCATGATGGATTTAATCGGGCATTGAAAGAAGCTCAGACTGTGAAAAAAAGAAACAGGGTATTCAAGTTCGAAGAACCCAAAGGTGATGCGTTATCGCCATTAGGTGCAGAGAGATTACGAAAAGGTCTGCAGAAAAATCTTGATCTTGATGATGCTGATTTTGTTGAGGCAATTACAAGAGCACCCAAAGCTTATGAAGGACACCCATTTATAATTGAGGCAACAATTGGATATGGTTCTAAAATTAGATCTGCAGCATCTAGTTCAAAAGATAATGAGGACGATAAAGATAGTAAATCTAAAAAATCCACATCAAGTTCAAAAGCAAGTACGGTAATTGACAATAAGATAATTTACAGATATGCCAATAGGATCCCATTGATATTTGGTGCAGGTAATGATCTGATAACAAAGCAGATTAAAAATATAAATTGGTCAGAATATGGATTAACAAAAAATTCAGATCCACTAGCCATTGCAGTATCTCTGGTTTCCACTAAAATACCATTTCCAGAAACTTCAAAAGAGTACATTGATTCAGTTCATGAAATTGAAGAAGAGGTAGAAGCTGTACTCAGACAATTAGGAAGAAAGTTAAAAACATATCTTGGTAAAAAAAGAAGGTTACTCAGACAAAGAGATAGAAAATCTAAATTTGAAAATATGCTCCTGACACTGTTAATAACCTGCTCACAATACTGGAAAAAGAAGAAAAATGGAGCCCATTGGTTGGAATTGAAAAAGATAGAATAATTGCTGCACTTGCATCAGGTAAGCCAAGAATCGGTTCTGAAATTATTCCTTATGGAGAACATTTATTGAATGCACCAATATGGTCTTCAGCAGATGTAATATTGAAATTACAGGAAAATAGTATTTTTGAACTATCTACTTTTCTTAGACAGTCAGATAAAGCACTTGCTAAAATACTTAAGTGGAAAGTAAAACAGGTTGATGAGGTAAAAAGAAGAACAATTAATGAATTGGATAATAAAGGAGATATTTCATTAGTTGATACTGATGTGATTGTAGATTCAGATGCAGCAAAAAGATTTCACAAGAAATCATCAGATAAGAATGTTAAGGATGTTATTCCGAGATTAGGTAAGGCATTAAACAGAAGATGGATCAGAAATTATTATGATTATCTAGTATCCCCTGTAAATCAGCTGAAACTGGTCAGTGGTCTGTTCAAAAAACTAATGGAAGCTGAGAAACTGAGTATTGTTAGGAATATTCACAGGACAGTGGATAAGGGAAGTATGCTGGATGATCTGAGTGATGCACTTGCAGTCATCTCTGAAGGGCCTGGATTGGATTCATTCTTCAAAGAGGATAAGAGCAATGAGGAAACTACTTCATCTGCAATCGAACCTGCAAAGTTCTTATCAACAGATACTGAATTGATGTTGATTGATGTCCTACCAAATTTGGATGAATTTCTAAAATTGCCTAGTATTAAGAAAAGAAAGATTAAGAATATATATGATTTCTTAGTGGAAATATCACATCCAACAAATGAACTTGATGCGAATACAGATACAATTGCTCTGGACCTTGTAAAATTATTCAAAGATAAATTATTTAATATTGTTACATATAAAATGGAATTAGCCAATGCAAAAGTGGATGAACCAGGACAGCATTGGATTGATGGAAATCTAAGAAATTCATTCAAAAATAGCAAAATATCCACATTGAATGATCTACTGTTGTATGATGACAAAAAATTATCTGAGATTGGATATTTTCAGAGATTGCTATTCAAAGAGACTAAAATAAAATTAATTCCTGCAAATAAAACCTTTGATATTGAGAAATTTAAGACAGATAATACAGAGTTAAAAATTAAAATACTCAAAAAATCAGGTATTAAAACATTAGAAAAATTTCTAGAAACTCCAAGTAGTAAATTATTTGAATTAATTGATGTAGAACGTGAATCAGGTAAAAATAATATTATAAAATATTTTGAATTATTAGTAGAAGAATCTAAAGACAGAATCACAGAGGTTCTTACACATCAAAATGAACTTGGAGGACTGGATTTACTGAAAATATTGGACAAAGAATTTGAATATGATCTTTCAAACAAAGAAATTTTCAATACTATTGATTTTCTTAAAGAACCACTTCAAAATTTCAATGAAAAATACCATGATAAGATAATATATGCCAAAACCAGGATAGGTAAGAAATTTGATGGATTTACCAAGACACAGATTAAATTATTCAAAAAATTAAAGATATCAGTACTTGAGGAACTAGTATTCAGTCCAAATGTATACCTATCTATGGACCTTACCGAGGCAGATCGCAAAACATTAGAGAATGTGATAGATCAGTTAATGAAGCCTATTCATTATATGGATCCTCATCTCCTGTCAAGTGTTGAGACACTATTCAATGCGGGTGTCACCACAATTGGTAAGTTTCTTGTATGGTCCACTCAGGCATTGGCAGATATACTCGATTATCAGGCTGAATGGCTAAATCTGATGAAAGAAAATTTTGATATAAAAGATATTGTTAAGAATGAGAAAAAGCTTAAAGTCAAATTGGAAGAGCATCCTCATATTTTTGATAAGACTGAAATTGAGGTTGCCAGTTATTTTGGTTTTGATACGGTAGCAGAGGTTGCCCAAATAAAATGGGGAGATATCTCCCCTCAAATAAATAAATGGAATGAGATCGATAAAGCAAATAAAATATTACTTGGCAAAATAGATAAGATTACAGATATAGTATTAAATGAGAAAGATAAAAAGAATATGAAGAAAATCGTCGAGGATTTATTGAGAAAAAGTAAAAAAGATCCTGAGGATAAAGATATAAAACTCTTAGAGATTGTCAGATTAGTAAGTAAATCTCCTGATAAATTTATCTCTATGATAAAAGGAAAACCTAAAAAACAACTTATTCAGGATGTATTAAATGAGATTGAGAATAATAATATTGAGGTTGTTGATCCATCTTCTATTGTATATAGACTGATTAAATTATTCAATTTAATAAATAAAGTTCGATCTCCAATCGTGTATCTATCAGAATTTGATACCAGAGAGATTGGAATACTAAACAAGGTGGGTGTTCAAACATTACATCAATTGATCTCAATAACAAAGGGAGATATACTCGAATTTGTACATGTAGATATAAAAAATCTAAAGCAAAAGCTGAATGAGTCTACACTGAAGTCTATTGGTACACCCCTATTTGTTGAGGTTAATGATAAGAAAAAATCTATCATCAAATTTACAAAAGATGATGTGGAGTACTTCACAAATAAGGCAATTGACAGATTACAAGCAGCTGGATTTGATACAATTGAAAAATTATATTACAATTCAGATAAACGGATATTCGCAGTCAATAGTCTCAGTTGGGATGTAATTGCAGATTTCAAAAAATTGATGCAGTCACCTCTAGTACTGATCACATGGGTAAAGGAGATTAAAATACCCGTTACTGATGAGAAAGGAAAAGTAGAGAAGGGAAAAGATGGTAAGGAACTCTATGAGACTAAATACAATTATGAAAGCTTTACATCAACTGAATTACAGATACTAAAATCGGGGCAGAATAATATTAGCAGAGTTATAGATTTCTTGACAGCAGATAGTGATGAAATCATGAAAATGCTAGATTGGGATAAAGAGATGACTATTGAGAGGCAAACATCTGTTGTTCTTGCAGAAATTGGAATTGAACTGGCAGATCTTGAGATTTTCAGACCTGATCATATCAATCATCTTGAAGAAATTGGTATCGCCACAATTCAAGATCTTTATTTCACTGCTGAGAAGGAAACATGGGAATCTGAACAGGTACCATGGACATCAATTCAAACTATAAAGGATATTCTACATCTTGATCTAATCAATGCAGTTGAGGAATTAACTCCAGAGATTGTTGAGCTATTGAAAGACAATGCGGTCAACACAATTTATGATCTGTATCTAACAGATGATCCAATTCTTGCACAGAAAACAGATCTGCCAGCAGAGAGATTTGAGAATCTGAAGACATCACTAGATGTCGGTGCATTAATACAGGTATTTGATAAATCAGTATTTTTCACTCCTGGGCTCACATATTTCCAAAATAAAATACTGCACTCAAATGGTTATACCAAAATTATAGATGTCGTTCTCGAGGATAATAAAGAAATTGCAAAAATATTGGGGCTTCAAGTGGAAGAAATTGATATCATCTCAGAAGGTATTATGAGAACATCTGTTCAGAAATCAGAGGATGAGAATGGTGTATCATTGAAAGAGATAATGGTATTTTCAAGATCCGAAATCAGATCAATCAGTAAATCGGGTATTTTTGAGATAAATGAATTGGATACACTTCAAGAAGTACTGTATCAGATTGATCCATCATTCTTCCAAGGTGAGGACTATCTTCTTGAACAAGTCCTTGATCTACAAAAAGTTTGTAAAATAAAACTTGAGAAAATTGGAGATCTAAATATTCATGATGTAAAATTACTGAAAAAATATGATATCACTACAATTGCAGATGCTTTAATTGTGGGCTATGAGGACCTTGTATCAGATCCCGAACTATATGAGGCACTAAGTAATGTAACCAAATCAGTTATTGATCTGAGACCATTCATCTCCATTGGTAAACTAGATGCCAAAGTTGCCATGGTGACTGGTGAATACGATGGTTCCTTGTTAAATGCATGGATAGATGGTTTTAATGGATTAAATAGTAGAGTAATTAATAGTCTAAGATCGTTGATGTCAATTCCAATCACATTTACCAGATTTATGAAATATTATGATGGATCGATGGAATTATTGGAAGATAAAACAGTGGGAGATATAATTCTTGAGTACACTCCTGATGAGAGTTCCCCACTGGCAAGGTTGAAAAATAAGATCAATGAGCAGGGTTCGCTAATTCAATTACTAAAAGAGGGATCAAGTCCAATAAGTCTGCTTGAATTACAACCTGTTGAACTAAGGATATTACTCAGAGAATCTATTTCCACAATAGAGAGATTACTCACTAAAGATCCAAAATATCTATCAAATATCGTTGGAAATACTCAGAAATTCTGGAGTGGAATAAAGGACATATTCTCACCAGATGTATTTCAAGCAAGACTTGAAGATATTGGAATACCATTCACTCTTTTTGGTCTATCTGAGAAACAGAGGCAAATTATTGAAGAGCTTGATATTCAGTATCTAGAACAATTACTACATTACGAGAACCTACCCGAAGAGATCAGTGTTTATCATCATTTTCTTTTTGCAAGCACTACTTTTCTTATTGGTACTCCTGGTGAGAAAGAATTGGCAGAAAATATGGGTGCACAGAATATACTAGAAGCTATTCAAGCATTCAGAGTAAATGGAGCAATTAATGAATTGATCAGAGAGACACTCCAAATAGCTTGGAGTGCCTACAATAATTTTTCAATACCTGTATCTGTGAAGGATGCAGACAAGATTAAAGTTTACACAATGCAAGATCTTGTGGACCATGTGTCAAGAGGTGGAAAAACAAGTCCTAAGATGATGAAAAAGGTAAAAATAATGAACAGTTCACTTTTATTTTTACCTCTAAAGTCACAAACTCTGAAAGAATTGATAAATGAACATAGATGTTCAAATATTATCGAGGCATTAACCTCTCCAATGGTATTTGGAGAGATTAGTAAATTAAGAACTAAAATAAAAGAAGAGGAACTGGAGTTATTAGATCAGATAGTTGTACCAATATCAGTATTCAAGAGGATTAACAAGACTATTTGGAATAGATTTGCAGAAACAGATATAAATATTCAAGATATATTGTCAAGTCCCAGAACCATTCAAGAGTTCAAAGGAATTAAATTGAGATATATTCAACAGGCAAGAGATGAGTTAAAACTCCCAATTAATAGAATTCACCTATTTGACAGACAATTATACTTAGATAATGAATATGCATCTAAAATATATTATCTTGAGGATTTACTGTATAAGCTACCAAGTATATTCAGAGAAAATCCAGAAATGGCAATCAAGATGATTGAAGAGCTAACTGATGACATAACTGTATTAAAGCCAATTGGAATTCCTGAAAAAATAACTCACGCAGCAGTGAGTACTTTCTCTCAAGAGATAACTAATTTTCAATCATTGTACTGTGCAAGTATGGTAAGTTCAAAACTATTGAAATCAATTGACACTAATAGTTCAATCACTGTTCGAGAATATATACTTAGATCATTGAAAAGTATATCAACATTAGATGGAATCACACCACGTGAAAGATGGGATTTATGGAAAGTCGGTGTGAGAACTATTGCAGATTTATTATTATCACCAATCAATCTGGGAATATATGATTTCTTTACTATTAAAAGAGTGAAATATTTCCAGGAGGTAGCAATAAAATCACTAGATACTGAGATCAAGGATAGTACTGTTAAAATCAAAACTATACTATCAAGTTTTTCAGATAAGTCATACTACCGTCATGATTTCAATCTAGCCAATTTAATGGTGAATGAACCACATCAATTGATTTCTGAACAGATTGAAATTGTACCAGAAGTGATATCAAAGTTATTAAACACGTCTATCTATGTTACAGAGCTTGGAAATAGCTTGAATTTCAATACTATCAAGAATATGTTAACAGAGGGTGTGTATACTGTTGGAGACTTTTTATTTTATCCAGAGGAATTAGAATTATTTGATAATAGTATTAATTCAGTTGATAATAGACTAAAAGAGATTAGTAATAAATTCAATCCAAGTAGAAAATTAATCAAATTGGATGATATAACCCTACCAGATAGTGTGCAGAATATATTAACTGAAGAGGATACCACAGTAATTCATTTATTGGAAAAACTGTATAGACATCCGAACAGAAGTCTCAAATCAAAATTATTAATTCGTCTACAATATTCTGATTTTTCAGGAGAACAGATCAATAGAATCAGTAATCTTGGTATCACCACAATTCTAGATCTATTAATATGTACACCTTTAGAGCTAAGTAGCACACTTGATATCACAGAGGATGAAGTGGTTGATAGAATTTCAAGCATTGATATCAGAACTCTGAGTTCATCAATCAGTTCTGCACCATTACAGATTGCAGATATTGAAGAAATATCCAAAAATTCACAAATAAGGTTAAAAGAAAGTAATTATGAGACAGTACTTGATTTATCATTAGATGCACTTGTTAATCTGAACAAATCTGACATCAATACACTGCATCAGGTAATCAGTATTCTAGACTCAGATATATCCATTTTAACACCTATGAAAATATTCACACCAGATATTTTTGAAAGGGCAAATCAGCTCAATTACAAGTACACTCGAGATATTATAAGGAATTATGAACAGTTTGATGGTAAGTTCAAACTAGCTATGAAAAATATCAAATTATCAGACTTGATCGATGTATCTAGTGAACACAGAAAATTAAGTGATTTAGATGGAATTGTTGTTAAAGAAGAGAAATTACTCAATCTAAATGGCATTTATACATTCAATCAACTCAGTACAAAACCAATTGAATTTTTCTCCAACTTGGGCTTAAATGTTGATAAGTATGAAAATATAATACAGTCACTATCATATCCTTATATGAATATAGTAGATCTATCTGATGATATAAAATCAAGAGCAGAGATTAAAGGTATTGACAATGTTGCAGAGTTATTATCTGATATTGATTTTTATGCAGACAACATTACTACACCTATTAAAATAAAGCAGGAATTCAAGTTGACTAATTTCTTCAGAGATGATAATTTCTCCACCTTACTTGAGGAAAACAGTATTAATTCACTGATGAAATTCATGAAGTCTCAAAAAGTTAAAAAATTGATTTCTGAGAAAAATGAAGCTGTAATTTCTATTGTGGGCACTTTGAATCTACCAATAGACTACTTACCTGGAATAAAATCAAAATGGTTGAATACGTTCAAAGAGGCAAAAATATTCAGAATACATCAGTATTTAGGTTCTGATCTGCAGATGCTTGCAAGTCTATCAGAAACAAGCTATACATCTCAGGAGAATTACATTAACAAGTTAAATCTAACTGAGGTATTGAAGATAAGTAAATTAGAATTTCCTGTAATGGAACAGGATAAAGAAGTATTTCATGCATTTGGTCTGATATCTTTGAACAGTTTAACCTATCCAGAACTTATGATTAATTTCATCAAAAGTTATGATAATCTGATAGATAGAGTTAACGTATATCTTGATGCATTGAATACTGAGATATGGAAATCTACATATTACTGGAACATACATGTAAATCATCAAGTTATGCTTGCAAATAATGGAGATAAAATAATTGATCTGTTAGAAACCAGAAATAATGCATTGTTAAAAGATGAAATGGTTAAGATGATGACCAGTATCTTCCACTCGATTATCAGTGGTGATGAGGTTGAATTGAAATCACTTTCTGACTGGTTCTCAGTTGAAATTATCAATGAGAACGAACCTATGAATGTGCATGAATGGTTATTTGTTGATTACAAAGATAATTTAATATTGAAGAATTCAAAATTATTCAGAAGTCCAATTAATATCATAACAGGATTAACAGTAAAACAAGTTATTAAAGCATATAATAATGGTATTACACATATTTCAGATATATTATTGTTGGATGAGAGTTCACTCAAAACTAAACTTGGAATAAGTAAAGCCAAGCTACCCACAATTTTAGAAGAGATACGAGAAATAAAACTACCAGTCAGTAAACTACCGAGAATAGCTTTCTTCAATGACGATATACTAAATAAAATTTCAGAACAGGGAATATACAGCTGGGCACAGATAATTGGTAATATCAGAGTTGATGAGTTGAATAGAATATCTGGATTTACTGAGAAGACACGCAATACATTTATTGAAAGAGTATCGGTACCAATTTGGCATATCACTGAAATCAGAGATCTCGGATTAAAAAGATTGAAGAAAATTGTGTCTAGTGGTTGTTCAACAATACTAGATGCACTACTCATTGGTGAGAAGATCAGAGAAGTCTTTGAAGAAACAGAATTGAAGATCTTATATGAGAATATCAGTGTTAAATCATTAAACAAAGGTGCAAAGCATCAGAATAATCGTCTATCTATATCCACCAAGATAAAAGTAGGTGATATTCCAAAATACAACAGCTATAACATAACCTCACCTGTTGAGATTATTCTTGGTACCCATTCAATTGCTAAGAATTCACCACTATATCCTGGAATTGCAGATTGGATCAGATTAGGAGAGATCTCTGCGGATACCCTTAATTTTAAAGAGGATACACTTGCAAATCTTAAAAAAGCAAAGTTAACCACTATTGCAGATCTAATTATCGCAAGCAATGATAAATTAAGAAACCTCAAAGCTACAAATATGCAGATAAAAGAATTCCGAGAGAAAATGATTCGAAGGAAGATAGCAAAGAAAAAGGGGGTAAAACAGAGTAAAACAGTTGTAGATGTTGAAAAGAAAAAAAATATCACTAAAAAGACTAGTAAAAAAACTGCTAGCAAGGCAAGTGATAGTAAAAAGACTGTTGCCAAAAAAGCAGCTAGCAAAGCTGTAAATGTGAAGGGTAAAAAGACGAGTAGTAAAAAAATTACAGGTAAAAAGATGACTAAGAAAACAACAGGCAAAAAATCTGCGGTCAAGAAAAAATCTACCAAAAAGAAAGGTAGTAAAAAATAGGAGGCTAAATTATGTATAAAACAACTAAAGTTAGAAACTCAGCAATGTTACCCATCAAGGAATTACAAATGGAGATCGACACCAGCACTGACGTGTTAGAACTGAAAAAGCATATTAAAGATGAATTTGATCTGCCAGATCTCAATTTTCCACTATTTTTCAAGGATAGAAAATACGAATTGATGGATAATAATGATAATGTATCAAATTTTAATATTGGTGCAAAAAATACTATCATTGAGATCAGGAGATACATTAGCCTGGATAAAATATTAGAATTTAAAGAAGAAATATCTAAAAAAGAAATTATCTATCCCCATGGAGTATTGCATGTGGAGACTTGTGAAGCAGAAGAGGCAAAGAAAAGATTAGTCGAGATAACCAAAAATTTCATAGATGGTGCTTTGAAAGACCCCTCAAATGTATCTTTCTCAATCCCAAGTAGATCTGGAGATAATATTGGATTTGATGAGGAAACAGAGCTGGTACTTCTTGGTAAACAGAGAATTGAGAGACAATTCAGGAGTCTAAGCTCTGTAAAATCGGTACAGCAATTAACCACTGCGATGAAACTTTTGCATGAGATCCTAACAAGAGATATACATCAAACAAAACGTGATATGTTCTATGGTGATGTTAATACTTTTGAGAACCAAAATACCTCTGATAATCTAATTGAGGATATCGGAGCAATGCTTGGAGTAACTAGACCCTCTCTAAACATAAACGCATCTGCAAAAGGAGCAGTAGTTGGGCATTTGGAATTCACTGATAAAGATGATCCTATTGATTGCAGAAAAGTAGGCAGTTCCAGACAGATATCAGCAAATATTGATGATATCAGCAATTTACAATCAGATGCGGAGTTTGTATTGATCATAGAAAAAGAGGCTGTATTTAGTAGACTATCCGAGGATGGATTCTATGACTATGTTCCATCAATTATCATCACAGCAAAAGGACAACCAGATATGGCAACTAGATTATTTCTCAAAAAGATTCATGATGAATTAAAAATACCTATGCTTGCCATTATGGATGCAGATGTGTATGGATTTGAGATTTTAAGAGTATACAGTGTAGGAAGTAAAGCTTTGTCATTTGAAGCAGCAAATCTTGCAGTACCAGATATTAAATGGTTGGGATTATTACCTGGAGATCTTGATAATGATGAATTCAATATACCAAGAAAAACCCTGATTAAAATGACTGAATCAGATAAAAGAAGAACAAAGTTATTACTAGATGAGGAGTTTGTCCGAAGAAAACCAGAATGGGGCAGACAACTTCAGATACTTATCGATAAAGGATATAAAGCAGAAATACAGGCACTGAATGCAAATGACCCCCAATTCATCACAAATCAGTACCTCCCGATCAAATTAAATCAGGGTGGCTTCATCTGATGCAATAGTTAAAATAAATCACAGTATATCCTAATTAAAAATGATAGTAATATTTCATAAAAATATGAACTACATAGTTTTTATGTAAATTTGTCCATATTCATAAAAATTAAATTGATTAAATCTTTCATTATATTAAAAATTTAAAAAGAATAAGAATTGAATTATAATTGATGATAGGAAAAATTGATCTCAACGAGGGCAATAATAAGGAACTTGCAAGAAGAATTGTAACTAGAATGCTTGGTCAGGGCGAAGAAGAGATAATTTTTGTACTCTCCAAACTATTCCCAAATTCAAAAGTCATGAGAATTCGATCCACAGCTGTTGATTTTGCTGCAAAAAGAGAAAATTCAGAGATTGAATTCTTTGGATTATTTGAAAGTGATGAAGTCGATAATGATATATTTATTACCATATCAAGTGCTAATAAAGATCCTCAAGTGATCTCACTTGCAAGATCCAGTTATGAGCCAACTAAATTTGAATTATCAATCACATGCAAACGTACACCATTCAAAGAATTTTTTGAAGAATGTAACGAATTATTATGTGAACAATGTATTGAAAGAAGAGTTAATGCTTTTGTTACAGATAATAAATTCTCTAAAGCTCCATTTGTGGCCAAAGTTGAGCGAGTTGAGAAAAGACGATTGGATATATGCAAAGGTTGTGGACAGATGTTGGGTCGTAAAGATGAGATGAACCTGCAGAATGAGAGATTGCTATACAAGTGTTCATACTGTGGACATAAGGGATGGACTAAAGCTAAATAAATTATATTTTTTGTATTTTTTTTAAAACATACAAAATTATTTGGTTAATTACTGATAAATCAGTATTCTTATCAAAATAATTTAAATTCCAAAAGAAACTTTAATAGCTTATTACAATATTTAGCTAGTATAGAGAATTACACGCTGTAATTCAAAATATCACCGGTGAATATAAATTGAGTAGCAATTTTGAAAATTATGCTGATAGAGCATTCAAGGCTGAAGAGAAATTAAAAAATGGAATTAGCACTGGCGATCCAGTAAAATTTATTGAAGGTTATTATGCCTATGAATCTGTAATTTTATATTATGAGGGTGTAGGAAAATCGAATGAGAGCAGGAAACTATTAACAAGATTAGAGAAAATACTTACTATAGTGATCGAGAAAGGGAATCCGGATACACATTATTATTCAAAATTAGGACCATTTTTCATTTTATATTCTAGACATTTCAATGCAAGGATACTTGAAATGCTTAATCTAGATCTGAAGACTGCAGTTGCATCAAGAGTTGCTGCCTTGGATTATGCAATTGGAATTGAATGGATCGAGCAAGTCATAAATATAGTAATTAATCTACTGATCGAAGGATTAGTTGATCACTGTTTGAGATATCTTAAATTTACACAGGATAAAAAAGAAGATCTCACCTCTGAAATAATGACACAGATAAAAGAAATAAGTGATACCAAGAAATTCTGGAAAAGAAAAGATAGTGCAGAGGGAACTGCCAAGGTAGTTTACGAGAATTTTCTCAGATTAATCGGATTGATGATTGAAAGATTTAACAAGAGTGAATCATTCCTCAAAGAGGGAATAAAAATACTGAGCATTATAAAAAATGCATCTCAAGCAGATCTTGAATATCTAGATCTCAGATTCATGGCACTAGAATCAAATATAGTTGCAGGAACCAGTGATGAGGTCAATGAATCTATTGTATCTCATGTTAAATCAAGAATACTTCCATTCACGATAATGGATGATCCAAATATTGATGAATTGCAATCATTGCTGAAAAGATTCGTACACAAAAAAGGTGTAAACATGGATGTATCTATTGCAGAAATACCAATTCTAGGTGCCAACCCATCTGGAACACCACATCTTGCAATTATAGGGCAAACAGGTACTGGAAAAACCACATTAACTAAACAGATATTAAAAGAGAATATCAGAGCACAAGACTGTGCAGTAGTAGTATTCGATCATCATTTTGAATATGCAGATATTGCAGATCATATTATACAAATAGGTGGTGAGAAACAACCGGAAGCCTCTGTTTATTATGGAGTCGAAGAGATAGGTGATACATTCAAATCAGCGCAGGCTTTTATCCAGGATCAGCAAAAAGTATTTGCCTCAGAGGGCTCAGATCCAGAAGAGCTGGCAAAGAAGATCAAGGCATATGAAGCAGAGACAAGACCCACAATCAATAGATTCGTGATTGATACAATTGAGGGATTGATCAGTAAGGAGGAAGAGAGTGTTATCCCAATAAACTCGGGTGAGATAGTTGTGTACTGGGTAATTATGGATGAACCACAGATAGCCACCTCTATTGTATCAACATTCATCAAATATATATTGCAGATGGCGATACATGAACATCTACCTGCAAGAACTTTGATGGTAACAGAAGAGGCACAGAGATTGGCAAATGATCAATGGGTTAAAAATGTAACATCAGAGGGACGTAAATTTGGTCTATTCCTGATATCTATCTCACAGGTACCTGAATTCAATCCATGGGTGGTAGCCAATAGTGAATTGACTATATTCAAATTAAGACAGATATCAAATAATGGTCCTATTGCTGAATTATTTACTGAAGAGGCACTTAAGATAATCCCCAAGTTAGAGACTGGAGAGTATCTGAATTATCACAGAGACAAGAGGAATTGGGTATTATCTTATAATCCAGAAGCACTGTCACCCTTCCATGCAAAGAAGACAATAGAGCAGAAAATTAAACAGCTAAGAGAAATTCTAATGTGATTATTATTTTAATTTTTACACAGAACATAGTGATACAAAGAAATAATTACATTAACATTATTCAAATATTTTACAAGGATTTCAAATTATTACATTATTATTTGTTTAGAAAAACTCAGTTTGCTAACATACATGAATAAAGATTATATTACTTTAATCCTAAGTGTAAATATGGAAGATACTAATCGAATTAGGACTAAACTAAGATTAGACCTTGAAGATATATCAAACCAAATTGATGATCTTGAAGATATGATGAAAAAAGATAAGAGTCCTGATTTAATTGAAGATCACAAAAAATTGGTGAAATATGAGAAAAAACTGAAAGAACAGTATGAGAGAATGACTGGATTCAGTATTGAACAGGCGGCAACTCTACGTGGATCTAAACGTACAAAAGAACTCACCCCATCTGGTTGGGGTAAATTCTACGGATTTATTGCAGGAATACTGTTTGCAGAAGCATTTTTCAATCTTATAATTCATGGTATAATCGGTTATGGTATTGAAGATGTGATTGGGTTCTTCCTACTTGGAACTGTGAATGCAGTACCATATGGTTTGAATGTAATAATTGAACACGGTGCGATGGATGGAGATTCAAGATATATCACCCTAGCCACATTAACCGCACCGGTAATCGCTACTGTTTTTGAGAGCCTCGCAGGAAGAGCAAGAAAAGAGATATATTCAGTCATGGAGGGACTTGCATTGACCTTACCTCCTGTATATATTATATTCCGATTCAGTGTACCCCATGCAACCAATACTTTTGTTAATGAGATATTTATATTCTCAATATTATTATTCTCATCTGCATTTTTCATGTTTCTATCTGGCTTTGGTGGAGGTTTTTTCAATAAGATAATAGCAATCACATCCGCCGGATTATTTGCATACAGTGGATATGTGGCATACAATGCATCATTAGCCTCAGATGTTGCCAAACAGATTGGTTGGGATTGGCCCTATTTATTTGCTCCATTGATGATGGTGGGTTTTGTAATGGCAATTGGTTATCTGTTTGGATTTATTAAAGATTGAATTTGTCTGAATAAATATCTAATAGCTTAATATATTGATTAGGATAAGAGTAAATATGAGTAATATATCCGTGACATTTGAAACTCTATTAGATGAATTTCACAAAGAAAAATATGATTTCCTTTCTGATATAATTGAAGAGAACAGACGAGTTGTTAGACTGAAGAAATACACCATGTATGTTAGCTTTATAGTTACAAATATGATTGCTTTTGATGTATTTGCAGAATTAACAAGTGGTATTTATGAACTGGGAGAACTTCATTCACTGACAAGAAGAATGCTTAATGTGAAGAAATTATGTTTATCCTATGATGCCCGGGAAATGAACACAACTGAAAGATTATATCCCTCAGATCGTCGTGGAGAGAATACAAACACATCAGGACTATAAATCCATTACTTTGGAATTGATAATGATAATTGATTGGGATTATCTAGTCTCAACTCACCTGATAATAATACCAGTATCTTTTTGATATTATTTAATCCACTATGTATTGTATATGATGCTTTGTGATCATATTGTCGATGAATTTTTCTCATATTATTCATTTTCATCTCGTTAGAATTATCCTTGATGATAATATTATATTTATCATCTGCAATTATCGCTTTTAGAATAATATATTTTATAAAATTTTGATTGACTGCATTGATTGAATTCAATAATGCAAGTTGTAGAAGCTGAATCATTCTGATTTCTTTGATTGCTATTTGCTCAGCTCGATATAAATTTGTTATAAATATACTATTTTCTTTGAAATTATGTTTAGTCATTAAAAATACATACTTCAGTACATTTTGTAAAATACTTGTTCCCTCAACCATATCAGTATTCCATTGGTTCTCAGACCTTACCTTGGCTATAAGATCTTTCAATTTTTCAGTGGTCTCAAGGGAGCTACCTAGAATTTGATTAACCATATCATCATTATTTGTTTTTACAGAACCTTCTTCTATCTCACCCTTCAAGTAACCAATATTGATCAATACGATCGTTACAAGATTAGAAAGATCATGTGAGTATTCTCGAATTGATATTCTACTAAAATCCTCAATACTAATCATCTGTAACTCGTTAAATTTCTCAGAAAAATCATTTATCTCTATTGTCAAATCAAATTGCACAAAATTTATTTTTTGATTATCCAGATTAACTAACCAAAGAAATTCATGATTATCTAATTTGTTAAATACAAGTAATTGATGCGATATATTTTGCAGAAAATTATTGTAATCAGTATACACTTCCTTTAGCTGGTAAATAATTTGCTGAACCATATCCGATTCAATCACAGATAAATTAATTACTGACCAATTCTCTGAAATTGAAAAAGACATCACATCACTGTTCATAACAATATCAAAAGAAATTTCAACAAAATAAAACTATACCTTTTGATAGTACAAAAATAATACTTAGATTTTATTTTTTCATCCAATTTAATAAAGTAATAGACTAGAACTATTTTTTGAATACAAATTTGACGTCAAAATATGTGAATTTCTTTACTTAGAAAATATGGATGCGAACAATACAGTATTATACTACTTTTAATATATCAAATTATTATGAATCTATCAAACAAAAATGATGAATTAGTTATGAATAACAGTTCAAAAGATGATAAATACAAGATTGGTGCAATAATATCAATAATTGGTGCGCTTCTTGGAATATTCCTTGTATATTTCAGCTTTCTATCAGTGTATGACACTATAATGGCCTCAGAATTGGCAGAAGGTCGAGCAGGTGGAGAGGCAATATCTGAAGGTACTAGTGTATCTGAATTTGTGATGCCTGCAATCAATGATATTGTACTCCTAGGAGGAGCTTTATGGGCAGTTGCTGCATTTGGTTTCATTAAAAAAGAGAACTGGGCATGGTCCACTGCAATTACTGCAAATGTGATAAGTTTACTCAGCTTTTTCATGTTAATTCCAGCTATGAGTAGAGGAATTTCACCAGTATATGTATTCGTTTTTGTACCAAATCTATTCTCATTTGCTCTTCTTTTGAAAACAGTACGTAAAATAGATACAAACATAATAATAATTAGTTTGATCGCAGGTATGGCCTATGTTATGTCTTTCATGAATGGAGTGGCTGCAACGGATCAATTATTATCAGGAGGAGATAATGTATTTCTTGTGGGTCAAAGGCTCAGTTGGATTGCAGGGTTCGCATGGGCAGGGTTTGTAATAGCAATACTAAATAAAAAGAGCTATACAATTCAATTAGGTGTATTCGCAGCCATCACGGCATTAATTGCTAGTGTACCACTTGGTGTTGTCAATTCAATTGAAGAAGCTAAATTTTCAAAATTCCTTTATGCATCAGTTCTATCTTTGATCCTGAAGCTGATATTTTTCCTACCCAGAGGAAATAATCTGATCACTGAATGGGTGAAAGAATAAAAAAAATACTTATTACCAAAAATACAGATTTATCGCATAGAGCACTGATATCACACAAATTTTTGTAAAGATTGATATCTGCAATATAGAGTTAAAACTTTTGTATAAAAATTAATTCACATTTTTATCTATATATTTCTATTATACTGAACAATTATAGCAGAAATGAGGATGTATTCACCATTTTTTATTATATACCATTATAACCTGCGTAAATTATTTTTTTTCATAAAATTGCAATCATTTTTTCAATACAAAATATTTTTATAAAATAATTGAATAGTTGTAATATGAATTATAAATTATTAAAATGCGCTAAACTATTTGGTGGAAATTGTAAATTCGTGAGTAAGACAAAATCAAAGCAGGAAACAATGCATATACTGATGGGTCATGTAAATACAGAGCACAAGAAAATTATGGAACAACTATCCAAAGAAGAACTGAATAAGAAAATGGAAGAAGCAATAGAAACTGAAGACAATTAATATTTAAAATTAATTTTTACTTTATGAGCATTATTAATTTTCATTTTTATATTATAAATACAACATATCGATTGCTATTTTTTGTGAGGGAAACTCATAAAAATTAACTAAAATTATGAATAACAAGCGTTTTCACGTTTTGATGTGATGATTTATGAATAAAAATGTTTGACAGAAGTTAATAATTATCAAATTTTTATTTTCTAAAAATATTTAAATTAATTTGTATCATATCGTTTTTTTTTAATAATACTAATAGTAAATCAAATCAGAGAAAATTAGATTCGTCTAATAATTTAACTCGAAAGTTAGATGTGAACAGTATGAAAGTTAAAAATGCAGCAGAAATACGTAACATGATCGAGAATTTCCCACATGAACAAAGAAGGATATTCTCAATCGCAGCCCATATCGACCATGGTAAATCTACTATGGCAGATTATCTACTCATGAAAGCAGGTCTTATGTCAGCAGAAACAGCTGGTGAGAAAAGAATGACCGATAGTGATGATGAGGAGCAGGAAAGAGGAATCACCATCTTCACATCTGTTGTTGTGCTGAGCTATGAGTACACAGATGAAACAGGTGAGACAAAGGATTATGTATTTCAGATCAATGATACACCCGGTCACCTTTCATTCACAGGTGAGGTATCAAGAGCTTTGAGAGGTTCTGATGGAGCTGTAATTCTAGTTGATGCACTTGAGGGTATGATGACCCAGACAGAGACTAATATCCAACTAGCAGTTGGTGAAGAAGCTTGTAAGCCAGTATTATTCATCAATAAAGTGGATCGTTTGATTTCAGAACTAAGATTAGAGCCTGGAGAAGTATTTGGTAAATTAGATATCATCGTATCACAGGTAAATGCACTAATTCGTAAAATTGCACCCAAGGAATTCAAGAAAGAATGGCCAGTATCATTCCCCAAGAATTCAATTGCAGTTGGATCTGCCAAAGATGGATGGGCATTCACTGTTGAGATACTAAAACAGATGAAAATGAGACCTCAGGATGTATTCGCAAAATATGCAGAGGAAGATGGTAAGGCATGGTTAAGAGAGAACCTACCACTACATGATGCAATCTTGAGAATGGTCATTCAACATATTCCAACACCAAGAGATTCTCAGAGATATAAGATCCCACAGATCTGGCAGGGAGATTTAGATTCAGTTATTGGTAAATCATTAGTCACAGCAGATAAAGATGGTCCATTACTTGGTATGATCACAAAAATTTTCATTGATCCAAAATCCAAGAGACCAACATTAATTGGAAGAGTATTCTCAGGAACACTTAGGAAAGAAGATACAATATTCCTGGTAAACAGAAGAGAGAAGCAGAAGATCAAAAGACTTGGTATTATGGAGATCACAGATATTCTAGAAGTACCAACAATTCCAGCAGGTAACTTATTTGCAATGTATGGTTTCATCTGTCCAGCAGGAGAAAGTTTCTACAGAGTAGGTGAGGAAGTAGAGGGTTTTGATAAAATATCATATGCAGCAGAACCTGTTGTATCACGTGCTATTTCTGCTAAAAACGCACAGGACTTGACAAAACTTGGTGAAGTTGTGAGAAATTGGATCATGGCAGATCCTACAGCATCATACGAGATGGATCAAAAGACCAAGAAAATGGTATTACAGGGTATAGACCCACTTCAGATTGAGATTTTGATCTCTAGAATTGATGAACAGGTACCAATTGATATTTCA
Organism: archaeon; assembly: GCA_024280435.1. Classification (GTDB taxonomy): domain Archaea; phylum Asgardarchaeota; class Heimdallarchaeia; order Heimdallarchaeales; family Kariarchaeaceae; genus JAJRQD01. The sequence continues at coordinate 25,666 of JAJRQD010000303.1, forward strand.
GATCCAGTAATTGTACACAGAGAGACCATTACTAAAGTATCTAATGAATATGTAACTAAATCAAATAACGGTTACAACAGATTGAGAATGAAACTTGAACCAATGCCAGAAGGTGTAATCAAACTACTCAAAGAAGGTGGTATCAATATGTACATGGACAGAAAAGAGCGTGCAAGATTATTATCTGAGGCATCTGGTGGTGTATGGGATAACAAATTCTGCCGTGGTGTATGGGCAATTACTGAGAATGCAATTCTTATTGAGGATACCAAAGGTGTACAGAGATTAGACAGGATCAAAGAGAATGTTGTTAATATATGGGAAGGATTCACCAAGAAAGGTACAATCGCAGGAGAACCAACACAGGGTATTGCTTTTATCATCACAGATGCAACAGTCCACGTTGATCCAGCACATATTGGTATCACAGAGATCATGTCTATGACACTTGCAGCCTGTAATTTATGTTACCTCTCAGCAGGACCTCAATTACTAGAGCCATTGATGAGAATTGAGATCAAAACACCAGCAGATTATCTAGGTGCATTAACCTCACTATTGACACAGAAAAGAGGTATGGTCGAGGACATCAGTGAAAAAGCAGGTTCTACCATCTTGAAAGCAATTATTCCAACAACAGAGACACTTGAACTAGCAGATGATATTCGTGGTGCAACAGCAGGTCGTGGATTCTTTGGATATTCATTCGCCAAATTTGAGGAAATTCCAGCACATCTCAGAGATGAGACAATCAAATTCATCAGAAAGAGAAATGGACTGAAAGAGGAAGTACCTACTGAATCCACCTGGGAAAGATTGATCTACAAGCAAAACTAAGATATAATTATATCTTGATGGCAACTGAAAACAAATTATTCAAATAAATAATAACCTAATATTTTCATAATTCTATCAACATAAAAAATAATCAATAAAAAGATACTATACAAGATCTTTCATGATTGATACTTTCTTCAGATAATTTATTATCTCAGATTGCTCTAATCTACACATCACATCAGAAATCTCAACATTCTTATTCCATCTAGAT
>JAJRQD010000304.1 GCA_024280435.1 archaeon
TTTATTTTAATTAGATAGAATACATTTATTGAAAAAATAATTAAATCAATTGTTATATACATAATTTTCACCCATCAATTGAATAGTATTTGAAAGAAATGTTATATTTACTACCTAATTTACCCCAATAATAACCAATTACAAAACACACACCATAGAAAAGTTATAATTTATCTATATTTATCAGGTAAAACAATTGAAAAAATATATTAAGATCTTTTACCCTAGATTACAAAAATCATCTAAACAGATGAAATATCAAAACCAATCCAGATAATCCCACCATAATATTTATTTTATAACCAGATTTATCAAAAAAATAAAACTAATTCTGACTATTTTGACAAGCTAAACCACCTATCCACATCAATAAAAACAAGCATGAGATTACACAATCTGACCTATCAACCTTCATTAATAATTTCCACTGAGGAGAGCGATAGTATTCAGAACCAGAGAATAATGAAAATTAGTAGTTACTCAGAACAATAGAATAATAATAACAGATATTTTTGATAAAAATATGGAATTTATCACCATATTGACACTAATGGCTCTTGGGTTCACTCTAGCAGCACCACTTGGACCTGTTAATGCAGAGATGATCAAAAAAAGCCTAGCACACAGAACAGGTTGGATATATGGCTTTATGACGGGCATTGGAGCAATGACAGGAGATTTTATCATAGCCTCATCCATTCTATTTATTGGTGCAGAGGTGTTCTCCAAGTATCTTGAGAATGTGATAATAAGTGTAAGCTTATTACTTGCAAATATTACGATATTGGGATATATAGGGATCTCAGCACTCAAAACAGAGATAAATGTCGATACAGAGGATACAGATATAGATATGAGTCTGCTGAAACAGTACAGAATAGGGTTTTTCCTGGTAATAACCTCACCCTGGAGCTATGCATGGTGGGCATCTTTTGGACCTTATCTCCTGAATACAGGAATTCCTCTTGATACCTCTGCATCCAGGTTGATTGCCACCACTTTTTTCCTCACAGGTATTTTGGCATGGCTTGTATTATTCAATATTTTACTAAAATTATCACATTCTTTTGCATCTCCAAAGGTACTTGGGCTGATAACCAAGGGAAGTGCTGTTATTCTGCTGCTATTCGCAATAAAAACGGTGTTTGATGTTTTTTGTATACTGTTTCAATTCTGCATTTTCTAGAATTATTTGATAAAATTTACCGAAATACAGTAAATTTGTTGAAAATTGTATTCACGAAATATAGTTATTAAGGATATTGTTGTATTATTTCATAAAAACTAGATCATTTGCTCAGAAAGCATAGTAAATTTCGGAAAAAAGCCAATAATATTATAATTCGGAGTGTCGAAATATTGTCAATAAGTGCTTGCTATAAATATAATAATAATAAAACGAATTTCAGTGACAAAGAGATGAGTAGTGACAGACCAGCTCGAGTTAAGCGTAGCAAAATTGAGATTAAGCCACATTTTCTTCCAGTAGAGGAGAGAGGTTTGAATTTTAATGAAGTTAACCTTGGATATATTAATGAACAGGAAGTAATAGATGAGGCAGAGAGATGTCTATCTTGCAAGAAACCACGTTGTGAGATGGCCTGTCCCACTGGTTTCAGTGTTCCAAAGATGTTATTAGCCATTAAAGAGGGCGATATGCAGAAAGCAGCAGATGTTGTCAATGATTACTTCTGTACACCCTCATCACAGAACAGGATCTGCCCTGCATTTTGTCAGGATGCCTGTGTTGTTGGTAGAAGAGGTGATGCAATAAATATTTTGAATGTGAAGAGATATTTATCAGACAATTATGTGAAACCAGCATCATTTTATGAGAGGCAGCCTCTCACTCACAAGAGAATTGCAGTTATTGGATCAGGCCCCGGAGGTCTGACAGCAGCACACGAATTGGCAAGATTAGGTCATGATGTTACCATTTTTGAGAGATCCACACTTGGAGGAATGCTTGCAGTCGGCATCCCCGAGTACAGATTGAAGAATTCATTATTACATGCAGAGATCAAGGATCTTGAGAAGTTAGATATTAAATTCGAGCTTGGAGAGAGTTTTGGTAAGGATTATACCCACAAGGATCTGTTTGAGCAGGGATATTCAGCAGTTGTTATCGCAATTGGTGCACACAAGCCTAAATTCATGAACATTCCGGGATCAGAGCTGAAAGGATCAATCCATGCAATTGAATACTTGAGACATGTAGCACAGGGTAAAGATGTGGACATAGGTAAGAGGGCAATTGTTATCGGAGGTGGTGATGTTGCCATTGATGCAGTCAGAGTTAGCCGAAGAATGGGTGTAGAATCTGAGATAGTCTATAGAAGGAGTCTTGAAGAGATGCCTGCCACCAAGGAAGAGATCCATGCAACAATTGAGGAGAAAATACCGATTAATTTCCTGACCAATCCAGTTGAGATCATTGGTGATGGAGAGAAAGTCACACATGTAAAGTTGGTGAAGATGGAGCTAGGTGAACCTGATGAGAGTGGTCGAAGAAGACCCAGTCCAATAGAGGGATCTGAATATATCATGGAGGTAAACACTGTTATTCATGCAATCAGTCAAGAGCCAGATGTAGATGATGTCAGAAATGATTTTGAGTTGACCAGATGGAATACCTTCACAACTAAGGATGAGGATAGTTTTGAGACATCAGTTGCTGGAGTATTTGCAGTGGGAGATACGGTTTCAGGACCTAAAACCGCAGTAGAAGCGATATCACATGCCAAGAAGGCAGTTATTGAGATTGATAACTACCTTAACAGTCAAGTACCAGTTGAATCAGATATTGCAACAAACATGTAAATATAATTTTATTCCAATCATTAGCAATCAAAGAAAAAAATAAAAAGAATTAACCCAGTAGATGGGATATTTTTAACTAAATTTTTACGGTGACAATTAAAATATAACAGATAATTCACATCAATTATTTTTTTCACAAGAATTATCTGTGTGATATATGAACAAATGACTTCGCATCATAAATCCAGCAAGTGTCATGATTGATTTTTTTAGCACAGATGATAAATGATCTGATGGGTTGCCTAACGCGATGTTACCAACTGGGTTATCGCGATTGCGATATTATTCGCGATAAAAGGGGTAAGCGGGAATACAGCCCTTGAAAAGGACATATTATTCAAAGTATATCGCGAATAGATCGCGAAATAAGTATAATTTATCGCGATATTTGAGAAATACACGATCAGGCAAATTTATTTTTTTCGCGACATACATCGATAAAATAAATATCGGAATAAAGAGATAAATACAGAATATAGCAAAATTAACCGATGAAAATAGAGATTCAATCATCGATAATCTCATCGATAAAAAATTTGGAGTGAAGAATGCACCTAAAAACACAATATACATCAAAAGAATACACTCAGAATCATAAATTTATAAGTATAACTCAATGTTTATACTTATGTCAAAGGAAAACCCTAATGAAGCCCTAGAAGGTGGTAAAGAGATCCTGAAAGGCATCAGTAAAGGTGCTGCATTATTCACCAAAAGATTGGCAGAAGGTATGGTTAATGCCTCAATTGCACAGCAGATGGAAGAAACACAGTCAAAAAAAATTATGGCAGCAGGATCTGAAACAATCAAAGGGGTCATCAAAGGAGCAGAGGAAAGTTTCAGAGAAGCAACACCCGATATGTTCAGCGGTGCCAACAAATTGATCAACGCAATAAACAGAAAAATTAAAACATCTGACAAAGATACTGATGGGGAATAGGAACATTGTGAAGACTTTTCAAATACAGAACTATAAACTGAGATATGAAAGATCTAGATGATTGGCAAATACACCAGCTTAATAAAAATGCATGGGAAAATGTAGTTGACGAGTTTGCAGAGTACAGAGAGGAGGTGAAGATCACAGACACATTCATTAAATTTATCTCACTACTAAATGAGGGTGATAAAATACTTGATCTCGGATGTGGTACAGGTATACCATTCACCAGATATATGTATGAGAAAAAAATGTATATCAAAGCAATTGATTTCTCCAGTAATATGATAGATATTGCCAGAAAAAATTTACCAGCAGTGGAGTTTGTGGTACAATCAATGGAAGATATCACCGAGGTGAGTCACTTCAATGGTATTGTGTCGTCATACTCAATGCAACTACTGCACCCAGATATTTTCAAAAAGGTGGTGCAGCTTTCCTCAAGAGCAGCGATTGATGGAGGATACATGTATATCTCATTGAATGAGACAACTGAGAATAGCAACCCATATGTCACCTTCATGAATGCACCCATGTATTTCAAAGACTACAGTGAGAAAGACCTTCTGAATATATTCACACAACATGGATTTGAACCGATACACGTGCACAAAACCATAGAGACCTCAGATACTTTTGGTGATGAACAGATGATGGAGATAATATTCAAAAAATTGAGATAAGAGGAATTATAAAGACATTCATCTATTTTTTTATCGTAAACAAATTCAGCAACTTTCTTAATGAAACCTGTTATCGCACATAGTCTGTTCGCCGCATCTGTTAAATCTCCCCCTGTAAGCATACTGATAGAGTACATAGATCAGCCATCCCTTGCTCTGAGCAGATCCTGAAAGGATTGACCCCTATTTTTTCTTGCAGGTAAGTATATTTTTTATTGTATACCAAGTATCAATAAATGCCTGTAAATTCATCGGCTAATGCAGATTCATCAAAGGGACATATACCCAGATCCGTGAATAGCATCTCAAAATCCAACATCAGCTCACTTGGATCATAATCTGTGAATGGACCATCAATTGCATCCTCAGCAACCTTGAACCATTTATCAAAATCAAAATCACTCTTCAGTACAGATGATTTGATAAGCAGTGGAAATAGCTTTTCAGGATAATAAATATCATCTTTCTCATTTATTGAGACATCATGCTTATGAGTGTAATAATACCACCTTAGACCATATATAACTGCATCCCAGTAGGTGGCAATTCCATGTGAAATTTTACCCTCTAGCAATCTTCTCTTTGCGGAACGAATATGTAGACGAGTACGTGTGAACGCTGCTTTTTTCTCACCAAGTTCTTCTTCATTCATAATACCGAAATGTGGTGTCATATAAATTAATAATTTAAAAATAATATTTAAGATAAATGGTTCTCGTAAAAATATAAAAATATCGAGATCTTATTTTTTAATTGACAGATGCTTCTAGGAACGATAATTGATAGTCATAGATCAAATATTGATATATGTATTATCGATATATCGTGAGTTATTTTTTATTTAGTGAAATCCCACATTCCATACAATAGATTGCATCAGATGTGTTGGAAAAGCCACATGCACCACAATTCACCCCGCTTCTCTCTCTGAAATATGCAAAGGGAATTGACATATTGATATCTTTTTTCATAGACCTATCAAATACAAATCGCAACTCTGTAACTATTTCAAAATTATCCCCAGTGATTGAGGAGAAAATCATCTCCGGTAATTTCACATCAGAACCAATAGAGGGAAGTGGATCCATTTTCTCAAGTATTTTAGTATTTATTTTTTTAGCAGTATGAGAACCAACTGTTCGAAACAATGTTTGCCGCAGTTCCAATCGGTAAGCTCTGAATTTAATATTTGAATAGTTAGAGATATTGAATCTTATTGTTTCTCCAGGATAAGGCTGTTTAGCATCTAGACTAACAATAATATCTTTTTCCTTAAGTTCTATTTTTAGTGGTGAGACATTTGCTGATGCTACCAAAGGTATATCCTCAAAATAAATCAAATCCTTTCTCCGAGCAATATCCAGTTTTATCTCTGCACGATGATATACCTCAAAATTGTATTCATTCACATTCTCACTGGGGAATTCTGGTGCCGAAAATTCCAATGAATGAGCGAATGGAAATACTACTTCATCAACAGGAATAGAGACTTTATTCTCATTATACACAGTTCTTTCCCAATGAGTACTGCTATCACCATCATGATCAGTTACCTCAACCCCAACATTCTCACCCGATTTTAAAGAAATCACCAAATTACGTGTGTTTTTATGAGGTACACCATCAACATAGAATGTTGCAACCACTTTATCACCTGCAAAATATTTATTCTTATTGAAAATAATACTGAAGTCCACAAATTTAATTAGATTTACACTTATAAATATGAGACTGAAATTGATTGTAATTTCTCTAATTTTGTTTTCACTCACACATTATTTCTTTTAACTAGGAAATTCTGTTTTTAAACCATGTAGGCATCATGAAAAGATATGCAAGTATTGAGGCCACTGCACCAGATGCCCATGCCATATAATAGAATACTGTGAAACCATATCCTCTGATAGTACCCACCACCAGATCAATCACAAACAGTACGAACAGCATATTTGCAGATATACCAAACCATGCAATTAATTTGAAGCCAGTTTTTGGTATCTTCTGATCAGTGAGGTTTGCCTCTTTGAAGCCATGATATGTCAGATTACCATATCCATAAAGTGAGATCAGTATATGCCATATCAGAAAATAGAGCACACTCTGGTATACGTCCACTGCAAATGATATATTTGGAAGAAGAAAACCGATAGTCATACCATTGAGTGTTGCCAGTACCAGTGTACTTTTTGAATCCCCATCTTTGAATATCTGTACTAGAAAGGCCACTATGAATATATTGGCCAGTGCGGTGAAAATATATGCAATCACGATAGTGAAACCAGATATATTCAGCTCAGATTCTGGAATACCCGATACTATACCCAATATTTTACCAATACCACTGATCAGAGCACCAACCCCAAATGATAGAATTGCCAGAGTAAGATACCCTGTGGCTCTGCTTTTCCTTTCCCTATATTTTTTGTATATGAGAAAACTGTTGAATATCATAGTTACACCAATAACAGGCTCCAAAATAGCTGCAAGTATCGGAATTCCATTTATCACAAACATTACAATCTTATAAGACAGTGTATTTTTAAAGAATTACCATTAAAAACTACAAAATAGCATTATAGACATATAAACATTCACACATAATATTTAAGAATTATATTTCTTATAAATCAAAGCTCACCAGAGTGATTCCTTTGCCTTCTTTGAAGCATTACTCTCTTTCTGATCCAGTTCCCATTTTCTGAGCACATTCGATACAGCAAGTGATAGAACACCATGAACATTGGTATTCAGTTCCTCCAACTCATCATAATCTTTGAGAATTGGCTTTACATGTTCATTTAGGCCAATATGTAGCAGATTGATTGCAGTATTATCCAATTTAGATTGTTTAGATATTAAAAATGCATATGCAAATTTATTCTCATTATACAGTACCACATTGTAGTTACTGGTCTTGAATTCTGTAACCTCACCCACTTGAAGCTCAATAAGTAATTTCTGAATGGCTGTTATCACACCTGAGAACAGAATATCATTATCAACACCCTCACTTTTCATCTCACTGTGAAAATACAATGGTATACCTGCGGAGCTGATAATATACAATCCAGATAACATGATTTACTTTCCATTTGAGAATATAAATTGTTTGTTAAAAAATTCAATAATTCTGTTTTATAGGGAAATTTCAAATTTCTGTGCTAATTAATTAGCGCGATATCTAATTAAAAAAAATCAATTTTCAAGCGATTTTAAGGTATTCAACTAGTTTTTAATTTTATGCTTTATCTTCAAAATTTTGTGAACACAAGTCTCAAA
>JAJRQD010000305.1 GCA_024280435.1 archaeon
AGGTGCTGCAATTGGAGTATATGCAGACATAGGGATTGAAATTATTAATTCTGATAGTTTAGAATATATCACTGATACAGATGATAGATTATTAAAACAATGTGTTGAATTATTTGATAAAAAATACAATCTCAATACCCGGTGTAAGATCAGATCTTTCTCCAGTATTCCTGCATCCAGAGGTATGAAGACATCAAGCTCCATATCATCATCATTGATCGCAGCTCTTGCAGAATATCATTCTATCAATATGTACAATGATGAGATAATAGCACTCGGAGCACAGGCATCTGTTGATGCGGGTGTATCTATCACTGGTGCAATTGATGATGCATATGCAGCTTTTCTTGGAGGGGTATCATATACTAACACTGCAAAAAGAAGTTTGATCTCACATAGTAAAATACCTGATTATCTCATAGATAAACATGTGATAATGATGATTCCAGTTGGTAAAAATGAGAAAAAAGATATATTGGAAAAATTGGATAATATTGATAGATCATTAACTGATAAAGCAATAGAATCAATGGAACATACTGATATTATCTCTGCCATGAGATTAAATACAATGGCATATGCACCATTTTTACTTGAGAAACCTGATATTATTGATGAGATATACTCAGATCTGGGACTAGAGATATATCTCAATGGTGCAGGTCCCTCTTTATTTGGAATAGTAAGTGATAATAAAATTGTGAGTATATCAGAAAGAATTAAGAATTCATACAATGAGTTTGAATTGGTGAAAACCAAATTCAGAGATCTGTAACAATCTACCCCGGTACATTAAAAGGTACAATAAGCATTCCTCCTTCCAAGAGTATTACACACAGAGCATTGATTCTAGCTGCATTCACACCCGGCTCCAGAGTATTCAATCCATTGGGCAGTAGTGATACAAATGCAACCAAGTTCTGTCTACAACAGATGGGTGCAGAATTCAAAGATATTGATAATGGTATTGAAGTATTAAAAAAACCCTATCATGGTAGTGAAGTTTTATCCTGTGAGAATTCAGGTACCACACTTAGATTATTAACAGGTATATCCAGTTTATTTGAAGAACAATCAATACTCATGGGTGATGATTCACTCAATCAAAGACCGATGAAACCATTGATCAATGCATTGAGAGAGCTAGGTGTTGATATCAGAGATACTGAGGGTCATGCACCGGTATATGTGAGATCAAAAAAGAAGGGTAAAACATGCAGAATAGATGGTAATGTTAGCTCTCAATTCATCTCCTCACTAATTATCAGTGCTTCATTGGACACTGGTTCAACCACGGTAATTGTCAACAAACCCCTGGTTTCCAGACCATATATTGATCTAACACTTGAGATGCTAAGCTTGTATGGGATAGATATTGATACAAAGGAGAATGATGATGAGATATTATACAGAGTAAATGCATCTGAGATGAATAATGTTGATTTCACAGTTCCTCCAGATTTCAGCTCTGCTGCATTTTTCATTTCTGCTGGAGTTCTCTCCTCAAATCATATAAAAATAGATGATATAAACTCAGAGTTACCACAGGCAGATGCTGCAATCATTGATATACTGATTAATATGGGTGCTCAGATCGATATTCAGAAAGATAATATATTAACAAAGGGTGGAAAATTGGATGCAATCAGTGTTGATATCAAAGATTCTCCTGATATTTTTCCAATTCTATCAGTGGTGGCAAGTCTTACAGATGGAATTATGATTATCAAGGGTGCTCATCATCTGAAATACAAAGAAAGTGATAGAATAAGCACTACCTGTGAATTTATCAGCTTGATGGGTGGTGATATTGAAGCAACTGATGATGGTGCAATAATCCGTTCCTCAACACTGAGGGGTGATTGTGTGATAAATCCACATGGAGATCATAGAATCGCAATGGCTGCAAGTATCGCAGCTACATTTGCAGATAAACCATGTACAATACTCAATCCAGATTGTGTAAGTGTATCATATCCCGATTTTTACAATGATTTGAAAAAATTAGGTGTAAAAATAAAGAAGAGTTCATAGTGTATAATGGTTAATCATTAATAATCATAAAAATCCCGAACGTTAGAATGAATTCCATTGGTCGAAACTACCAAATTACACTTATAGGATCATCTCATGGTAATCTTGTGGGTGTGGTTATTGATGGTGTACCCGTTGCCAGAAAAATCAATACTGATCTTATTAACAAAGCACTTAGTCGTAGAAAACCTGGACAATCAAAAATCACCACAGATAGAAAAGAAGATGATAGACTGATTATTGAGACTGGTATATTGAATGGAGTGACTACTGGTGGTCCAATAGTTGCATATGTGAGAAATGCAGATATTGATTCTAGCTACTATGATGAGATTGTTGATACTCCCAGACCAGGACATGCAGACTATCCTGCAAAGATTAAATATAATAATGCACATGATCACCGGGGTGGTGGTAGGTTCAGTGGTAGAATGACTATAGGTCTTGTGATTGCAGGTGAGATTGCCAGACAGATATTATCGGAGAATAATATAAACGTGGTTGCATATACAAAATCTATTGGAGCAATTGAAGCTAATGTGGTCAATACAGCTAGGGAATTTATATACGGCAATATTATCAGAACTGCAGATCCAGCTTCAATTGATGAACAAGTAGGCCTTATCATGTCTCTGAAGAGAGAAGGTGATAGTTGTGGTGGTATTGTTGAATGCATAATTGATGGATTACCGGTTGCAGTTGGTGAACCATTCTTTGATTCCATTGAGAGTAGAATTGCACATATGATATTCTCAATTCCTGCTGTCAAAGGTATTGAATTTGGTTCGGGATTCAATGCAAGCAAGATGCTTGGTAGTGAGCATAATGATCCACTAACTCTTGAGGAGGGTAGGATCAGAACAATTGGAAACAATGCAGGTGGTATACTTGGTGGATTATCAAATGGAATGCAAGTAATATTCAGAACTGCATTCAAGCCTACCTCTAGTATTAAACTGTTGCAGAAAACAGTCGATATAGAGAGAAATAAAGAGGTAGATCTGAAAGTAAGAGGTAGACATGATCCATGTATTGTGCCAAGAGCTGTACCTGTGGTTGATGCAAGTACATGTTGTGTACTTTTGGACCTTATGATAGAAGGAGGATTTTTGAGATGAAAAAATACAGATGCACTGTTCTAGGTGCCACAGGGTTGATAGGTCAGCAATTTATGAGAATGTTGTTGGACCATCCAAATTTTATAATAGAGGTGGTATATGCCTCAAGCAGAAGTGTGGGAAAATCATTTGATGATATTTGGGAACTACCATTCTTTGATTTTCCAGAAAATCTCAGGGATATTGAGATCAGAGATATTGCAAGTATTGATACAGATAATCCTGGATTTGAGATTGCATTTTCAGGACTTCCTGCAAATATTGCAGATGAATTGGAGAGTGATCTGAGAGCTGCTGGTGTGTATGTATTCACCAATTCCTCACCACATAGAATGGATGAAGATGTACCTATACTTATTCCAGAGATAAATGAGGAACATCTAGAACTTGCAAGATTACAAAAAGAAAAATATGGTGGATTTATCATAGCCAATGCAAATTGTTCTGTGACAGGTGCCAGTATGTACCTTGGAGAGCTGGCAAAGATAGTTGATTTCAGCTCAGTTATAGTAAGTACCTATCAGGCATTATCAGGTGCTGGTATCACAGGTGTTTCCTCAGTCAGAATAACAGATAATATAGTACCATTTATACAGAACGAGGAGGATAAGATGAGAATAGAGGCACAGAAGATACTCGGCAAGCTAGTTGATGGAAGAATTGTGGATGCAGAATTTGAATTGATTGCAAATTGTGCAAGGGTGAATGTGATAGATGGTCATACAGAGGCAATTACAGTTATCACAGATAAAAAGTATGAACAATCAGAATTAATAGACAGGTTAAGCTCTATTGGATCCTCATTAGACCTTTTCTCATCACCTGAAAAACATGTGGAATACCTTAATGATGCTGATAGACCTCAACCAAGAAAGGATAGGTTAAGAGGAAAGGGTATGACCACCAGTATTGGTAGATTAAGAGTACAGAATAATTTTATCAGTAGCTATATACTAGTTCACAATACAATACGTGGTGGTGCTGGTGGATCCGTACTCAATGCAGAGCTTGCAATCAGCAAGGGATTAATCTAGTTGGTGTTTATGAATTATCATGTCTACAAATTCGGTGGTTCATGCTTCAGTGATAGAGAAACTCTGAATAAGGTTGTAAGAATAATTGATGATGCTGATAAGGTGTATATTACAGTATCAGCTTCTTATGGTATAACAAAGCAGATAAGAGAATTTGTAACAACTGTGAAGAATATTGATGAGGTAAAACAATTCTCTGATAAGTTATTCATGCATCACAGAGCTCTGAATGATAATTCAGATTGTTTGAATGAATTGAGGGAGGTACTCTCCAAGTTTGAGCGAATTTCCAATGGGATGTTATTCTCTGGAAGAAGATCTGCAATGGAGCTTAATATGTTATTGACATTTGGTGAGAGGTTGATGGTGATAGTATTGAAATATTCACTTGGATCAGAAGCTGTGATCCTGTACCCTGAGGAATTTATAATCACAAATACTAACACAATAAATGCATCTGTTAATCTGCACAAAACTACTCATCTATTCAACAATCTCAATATCTCATCTGAGAAAGTGATAGTTCCTGGTTTTTATGGTGTAAATTCAGATAAAGTATACACTCTTGGCAGGTCTGGAACTGATTATACGGGTGCAGTGCTTGCAAATCTGATAAATGCAGTGAGTTATACAATCTGGAAGGATGTTGATGGCTTTATGAGTGGAGATCCCAGGATTATATCCAATGCACATACCCTCAATCTTCTATCATATGATGAGGCGAGAGAGTTATCATATTTTGGAGCAACTCTGCTGCATGATAAGACAATTGATATGTTAATAAAAAAGAAAATACCATTATATATAAAAAATCTACATGCACCTGAAAAATATACATTGATAAAAGATGAGAGTGATTGTGGCTACAAAAGTCTATCATTTCTGAGATCAATATCAATGATACAGATCATGGATCCAGAGATCTCTGAACATACTGACAGAATCAGTAAATTAACATCATTACTGGAGAAGAATCAGATAAAAATCATAAGTATAAATTCTTCTTTCACAACTATTTCAGTATTAGTAGCCTCTGAATATTTAAAATTGATAACTGGAGTATTGAAGGATTTTGAATACAAAGTGACTAAAGATCTATCAATGATTGCTATTGTTGGGGATCATGACGATCCAATAATCAGTTCTGTAATTAATAAACTGGATAAAATTAGAATAGTTCAGTTAATATCTGGTATCAATCCAAGATTAATGTATCTGGTGATAGATGAATATAATTTCGATATTACGAGCCAATTGATACATGAGCTATTAGTTTAAAAAATCAACTAATGATTAATTTTACGAAAAAATATATTTACTCTATCAGATACATTTAAAATTATTAAAATTGAGTTTAAAACAATGAACACTGATGATATCAGAAAGCTGTTTCCAATAACCAAAACAATGGTTGAGACAAATAATGGTAAAAAAAATCTAATTTATCTTGATCATGGTGCCTCAACTCATGCACCACAACCCGTTCTTGATACATATCTTGATACTCAGATGAACTATTATGCCAATGTACACCGGGGTAATCACTTTCTAAGCTGTGTATCCACAGAGAAAATCGAGGAAGTACCTTTGATAATTGCAGATTTTCTTGGTATCAAAGATCCTGAGAATAGTGGTATGCACAGTGTTTTGACATATAATACCACCTCGTCACTGGACCTTGCTTCACATGTATTTGCAAATATCGAAGGAGAGGTATTAACCACACTACTAGAGCATCATTCCAATGATTTACCACACAGAAGTAGAGGTAAAGTACATCATGGTGGTATTCTAGATGATGGTACTCTAGATATGGATCATATGGAGGAGATACTTCAGAATAATAATATCAAATTACTAGCTGTCACTGGAGCAAGTAATGTGACGGGTTTCTTACCCGAGATTGATAAATTGGCCCGAATGGCACATGATAATGGTGCTAAGATACTTGTGGATGCTGCACAGATGATTGCACATTACAGATTGGAAGTAAAACCACTTGATCATCCCGAACATATTGATTTTCTAGCAGCAGCCGGTCATAAATTCTATAGTCCATTTGGTTCTGCATTTTTAATCGGTAATACAGAGGAGTTTGATAATGCACCCCCGTATATTCCTGGTGGTGGAACTGTTAAGCTGGTTACAAAAGATGATGCGGTATTTGTGAAGGGATCTGATAGACATAGCTATGGTACTCCTAATATTGCAGGATCTATTGCCATGGGAAGGTCATTACAATTTTTGAAAGAAGTTGGAATTGATTATATTGAGAAACATGAGAGAGAATTGCTGGGATTCTTTGAGAAGGGATTGAGAGATATTGAGGGTGTTGATGTACTGGGAGAGGTACCACTTGATAGAAAAATAGGAGTTGTCTCATTCAATATTGATAATATGTACCATGAGGATGTATCAGTAAAGCTGAACCGTGAGAGTGCAATTGCTACCCGTAATGGTTGTTTCTGTGCACATCCTTATCTTGCGGAATTAATGAGTATACCTCTTAGTGAGATGAACAAGATCAAAGAGAAAGTACTTGCAGGTGAGGAACCTAGAATGCCAGGAGCGGTAAGGGCAACAATTGGATTGTACAATACTAGAGAAGAATTACAAACAGTACTGGATACAGTTGAGAAGATTGCAACAGGCAAGCTCTGATATACAATATTAGAATAATTAAATTAATGTTTGAATGCTCTGAAATCTGTATGAATTAATGTAATACCGTGTTTATTAGCCATATCAACAGATAATTGATCACGTATGGATCCTTTTGGCACTATAATTGTGGATATTCCCGCATTTGCAGCAAGCTCTACTGAATCTGGGAATGGGAAAAATGCATCTGATGCTAGAATTGCACCTTTGGCATTGTCTCCTGCCCGCTCTATTGCATGTCTGGTTGCATCCACTCTGCTAGTCTCTCCAGATGCAATTCCAAGTGTTGCATTATCAGTACAGATAACGATGGCATTTGATTTGGAATGTTTAACCACCTTCCATGCAAAATTGGCACGATCAAATGCATTATTATCCTCCTTATCAGTGACAACTGTTATATCATTACTGGATAATTTATTGCTATCTTTTTCCTGTACAACGAATCCACCTGGAATATTTGATATATCATGTTTTACAATTGGTAATGTTTTTCTCTTCAGTATGGTTATCTTCTCTTTCCTAGTCAATATATCAAGTGCATTCTTATCATAAGCTGGTGCAATTATAGTATCGACAAACATCTCTGATAATGCAATTGCAGTCTCCTCATCTATCACTCTGTTAAAACAGTATACTCCTCCGAATGCAGATAATTTATCACTTGCAAGTGCCTTATTATAGGCATTTATCAATTTATCATCAATTGCAACTCCACATGGGGTTCTGTGTTTAATAATTGCACAGGCTGGAGTATCAAATTCATCAATTATATTCATACCTGCATTCAAGTCGAGAATATTGTTGTATGATACTGCATTTCCATGGAGATGTTTATAAAAAATATCTTCATCATCGATGTACACAGATGCATTCTGATGACTATTCTCTCCATAGCGAAGATCTTCAAATTTTGTACCTGCGATGAAGTAACTGTTTTGAAGAGTTGATTTATCAGATATTCTATTGAAATATTTTACAATCTCAATATCATACATTGCAATCATAGTGAATGCTTTGGCTGCCATTTTTAATCTGAATGTCTCTGATATTGTTTCAGTATTATAAAAAATCTCGTAATCATCTGGATCTGTTATGACAGTCACTTTATGATAATTTTTAGCTGCTGCTCTGATAAGTGTAGGACCACCAATATCAATATGCTCAATGATCTCATCTATGTTCTCAAGATTATTTACTGCTTTTTTGAATTGATACAGATTACACACAACCAGATCAATATTGACATAGTTGTTCTCTTTCAATTGTGATTGATGATCATCTGATTTGGTTGAGAGGATACCTGCATATATTTTTGGATGCAATGTTTTTACTCTTCCACCAAGTATTTCCTTCATACCTGTGAAATCAGATACCTGTATCACATTGATGTTAGCTTCAGAGAGTAATTTTCCAGTACCACCAGATGTTAAGATATTATATTCTTTTTTTTTCAAATATTTAGCAAATTCAATAATATTTGATTTGTCAGTTACACTAATAATAGCGTATTTACTCATTGTGTTGCAGATAAAACCGATTGAATTAAAATTTTCGGATGACTAGTATCCAGTTTTTGTCTAATAATATTATATTCCTATTTTTTCACTTTTAAAGAGGTCCTGTATCAATATTTTTATTCTAATCAATTCATACAATGATTAGGTTATTAATATTGCCAAAGAAGAACATGTTTGAAAAATATATCAAAACTGAACAGGATGAGCAGATTGCAGAGGAAGGTAAAATTATAGAGGAAGGTAAAATTATAGAGGAAGATAAACTTATAGAGGAAGATAAACTTATAGAGGAAGATAAACTTATAGAGGAAAAAATAGTTGATACAATTAAAGAGATAGTTGAGACTGATAAAGAAGAAATTGAGGTGATCAAAAAAGTATATGATTTTCCAATCCCAGAGTATCTTCTACCATGGAAAAATGATGATACATTACTGATTGAATACACAAGCAGATTGGTGAATGCAGGTTATG
>JAJRQD010000306.1 GCA_024280435.1 archaeon
ATGTTAAAATAATATTTTGCATTATAATAGTTTTTTCAATTATTAGTAGAAAAATATAATTTTCTACAGAAAATAAATATTTGTGACATATTATCTTATTTGTACATGCAAATTTTAAGTTGTGAATTTCACACGCTCTGGTGATGTCACCACTACTCCATTGGATGTGTTTTAATACTCTGGGACTACTTTCCCATTGTTTCCTCATTAATATCTACATTTATCTCCATAGCTATTGTATCTGTATAATTCCCTGTGCACTCTGTTTGCCTTTCTTATAGTTCCACAACATGACATGATGATTGTGATGAATATAGATACTTACAAACAATTTGATGAGATAATTATAGGTTGGTTATTCTTGGAGAATTTTGAGCTGGTTCTTGATGGTTGCAATAAACAATTGAATATTGAACTTTGTTTTATCTTCAGATTAATAATGTAATGAATTTTTACACTACTGATATTTTTGATTGGCTTTTATATAATTCCTAAATATATAGCTAATAAAAATATACGGTTGTTTTTTTGTCTGTGATCTCTCAAGTGCGGAATAGTAACTCGCTCTTCTCTTGTACTCAATAATAAGCATTGGAAAATTGTATCTGTTGAAAATCCAGTTCATCAGTAATCTGCTTATTCTACCATTTCCATCACTAAAGGGGTGAATAGTGACCAATTTTAGATGGGCAAGTGCACCCAATTCTATTGGATGAAGTATCAGTTCAGTTATTCCTTTATTCAACCAGTCAAAGAATCTCTGCATTGCCACCTCCACCTCCACATGATGTATGGGTGTGAATTCACTGCCTGATATGGCAACATTATGTTTTCTGTAAGTACCTGCGATCTCAAACTGTGTATCCCTGAGCAGATCATAATGCCATTTAAGCAGAGTATCCTCATCAATCTCTCCCTCATATTCTATCACATCAAAGAAAACCTTTTGATGTGCCTCTGTCTCTTTAATATCATCCATTTTTTTTGCAGGTGCAAGTCCGTCTTCAAGCAATAACTTGGTATCACGTAACTTCAAGGTATTTCCCTCTATCCTATTACTATTATATGTGAACCTTATACTGAAATCATTTATTGATTTATCTATCACCACTTTTGGTATATCTATCATCTCATTACCATAGTTTATCAGAATTGTATCCAGCTTATCTATCCATGTACTCTCATATATCTCATTGAAAAATTGACTGTATACCATTTCAAGCTCTTCATCATCTGGTAATTCTTTCCCAATATATTTGGAATATTTTTTTATCTTACCACCTATTCGCTGGCTATGTTCCATATAATAGTAATAATTCTCTCTCTCTTTCTTTTTTCTTATATATACCATATTTTCAATTCACCGCTACATTATATAAATAATTATAAATTATTCAAAATGTAGCGTCAAAATATTTTGTATTATTTTCGTTTTATAGACAAATTAGTATCGCTTTAAGTATAGTATTTAAAATATAAAATTTTAATACTCAATTAAATGAGTAGTATAAATCTGAAACATTATTTATCACAGGTTAATGATTATTTCTCACCCAAGGTGATTGGTGAGGTCAATGATGCATATATCAAAGTTGCCAAGATCAACGGTGATAAGATTCCCTGGCATAATCATGAGGATGAGGATGAACTCTTTCTCATTGTGGAGGGAAGTCTATTGATGGAGATACAGGGACAGGATAGCTTTGTGATGGAAAAAGGTGATATATATGTGGTTAAAAAAGGGATTAATCATAGAGTTTCATCTGATAACGAATGTCATATTATGCTTGTTGAGAATAAAACAACTAGACATACAGGTGATGTGAAAACGGATATCACACGATCAATTGATGAACAATTATAAAATGCTATTTCAAGTGGTATATCAATTTGAATAGGTATTATATTGGTATAAAATAATGATATAATTACAAAATTGATTAGATAATTTTTGTTGTATTAATTATTTTTTCTTCTCATAATTATTGTTCGAGTTGCAAAAACGATCGCAGTGAATGCACTTATACTTAAAATAGTCACTGCAGTCTGTGTGACAAGTTCGATATCCAGTCCATTGCTGTTAAGATCACCTGCTTCAGCATCATTATTAACCAGGCTTGGATCAACATATCCCTCCTTTGGAACCACTGATACAATATTTGATCTGGTACTCTCACCAAGCTCATTTACTGCTGTCACATAGATATAATATGTTTGATTATTTCTCAAATCAGATAATGTGTATGTCAGTGCCTCGCAATTATCTACCAATTCAAAACCCGTGATATTGTTATCTGATATGTATACATTGAAGTATTTTATTGGTGAACCATTATCTTCTGGTGTATCCCACAATAATGTACTCTCATTATTTCCGACAAGTGCAATCAGGTTACCTGGTGCATCTGGAGGAGAACCTGTGAAGATATGCTGTTCAACTGAGAATTCACTCTCACCCATATCATTGATTGCAGTAACTCGATAATAGTAGTCATCTGTGGAGTTCACATTATCAACATATAACATAGATTTACTGTTTCCAATATATCGATAGCTATTATTTGATTTTGCAGATCTGTATATATTATATCCGATGATTTCATTCCCTCCATTATTTGGTTCTTCCCAAGATATACGTACATCACCAGAATCCATCTCAAGAATAATATTCTCCGGTCTATCCGGATTTGTACTAGGGACTATTGAGACCTCTGATGAGTATTCACTGGATCCAATTATGTTGTTGGCAATAATTCGATAGCTATATGTTGTACCGAAATTAAAACTGCTATCTATGAACTCTTTGGATTGTGAGGTTGCATATGATGAGTATACACCATCATCACTTTTTCTCTCAACAGAATAATCTGAAATAAAATATCCACCATTATTCTCAGGTTCATTCCAATTTATCTTGATACCACTCTTCACCTGCTTGATAAATAGATTAACTGGTTTGGATGGTACAGATGCGGGAATACCTGTCAACACATTGGAATAAGAACTCTCTCCAACTGTATTGTTTGCTGTGACAAGATAATAGTATGATTTTGAATTGACAACAGTTAGGTCATCATATTCCAGGGAATTGACAGTTGCAATGGGAATAAAGGGTCCATATGGAGTATCTGATCGGTATATGGTGTAGAATAGTATCACATCCCCTTTTGGATCACTTGCATCCCATGATAGGGAATTATTGCCATTACCTGATTTGATATTCATATTTATTGGTGTGGATGGTACAAGTGCAAGAGTTATTCTCTGAATATTTGAGAATTCACTCTCTGATACTGTATTAACTGCTGATACCTTGTAATAATATGTCTCCCCATTAATGGCTTCACTGTCCACAAAGTTGAGCTCTGTTGTGCTTGAAATGGATGTATAAGCCCCATCCAAAGTATCTGCACGATAAATATTATAGCTAACAAGTGGGTAACCTCCATTGCTTTCTGGAATTGACCATGACAATGATACTTGATTATCTGAATAATCTGCAATAATATCTAGTGGTGGTGTTGATGAACCCGTTGGGTTTGTGGTCACAATATTTGATGCAGGACTGGTTTGCAGATCATGTTCTGCAAGAACATAATAGTAATATGTATAACCATTTATCACATCATAATCATTGTAAGCAAGTGAAGATGTATTCAATCCCACAAGATCAAAAGGTCCAGATATGTTCATACTTCTGTATATTTTGAACTGTTTCACAGGAACTCCTCCATCCGATGATGGGTAATCAAATGATAGATTCACATTGAAAGAATTCACCTGTGCGACAAGATTATCTGGTTGAAGCAGTGGACCCATGGGGATAACTGATACCTCATTGGAGTATCCACTCTCCTGGTGACCTATTGCCTCATTGGTTGCTGTAACTCTGTATCTGTAATTCTCTGCATTAATAACATCCGTATCTGTATATGATGTTATTGATGTATCATTAATTGTGGTAATTAGTTGATATGGTTGATTATTGTAGGATCTGTAAAGCTTATAGCTTGAGAACCTAATATCATTATCCGTCCAGTTTGTTGAGTTACCATCTCCACTGGGTGCATCCCAAGTGAGATCTACTCTGCTCTCAGATACGGATGCCTGTAAATTCCTTGGACGTGATGGATTTCCATTCCAATCTGTCCACCACCAGCTCAATCCCGTATGTTTCCAACCTGGATTATCAACAGTTGCATGCCAACCAATCATAACCATTGTCCGTACACCTGGAATAATCTCATAATCCTTATCTGTATCTCCTGTAACAAGTTTTCTGGACCATTCTATTGTGGTGGTGGTATCATCCTGTGTACCATTGAATGTCAGTATATCCTGTTGCTCATCATATTCTGGTACTGCAATTCTTGCAGGTCCAGGCTCTCTTGTTGACCAGTAATCATCCATATGTGGAACTCCATTATCATCCACATAACCTGTGGCCACATCAGAATCCTCCATGGGTGCAAACATATAACCTCCCCATCCAAATGAGATCCATCCAAGAGCTTCCACTCTCAGTGCCATGTACACCATGTCCCCCACAATTGTGTAAGACCAGTTGGCAACACCCCAGTTGATATTATATTCATATTCTCCCTCTGATAAGATACCATCCTCTATTATTGGACTGATAGCATTTATCTGAATATCACTTTTTTGTGGCGTATATGATTGTGAGATTATTTTTGTCTGAGTTTCGATATTTGATTCAATTAAATTATTTCCTGAAAAACTCAGCAAAAATATCGTAATCAATGTAAATAATTGGATTTTTGTGGAATACTTCACTATAAATTCTCCTTTCGATACATAGAATGATTAATTATGTATATAAACTATACTTTTTTAGCTAAAATTAAAGGGAATAAAATTCGGTATATAGAATTAGAGTTCATAATACCGAATTTTAGTATCAAAATAATTTAAATTCATGTAAATTAATATAGTAATTGAGCCTTTCTTTGGTAACTATAATATCCTCCAATTATTCCATTTTACAAATTATCTGGTCACTATTTGGAGAGATCAATTATTCAATAAATTGCTCATTTATATGAATGAGCAGCTACATTCTGGAGAGTTGAAACTTTGGATAAGTGTTAAATCTTTCCAATAGAACTATCAAAATAGTGAAATTTTGTGACGAGAGAAAGTTATTTTCAATCATTTTTGTCTAGTGCCAAATAAGTTGTAAGCGCAGTGATAGACCATCAATAGTATGTAACTTAACCTTATCTGAGAAACTATATTCTACTGGGGATTGATAAACCTCATCATTCATCAGATACTGATAAACAATTTTATCCCTTGGATCAAATATCAGATACTCCGGAACACCCTGTTTTTCATAA
>JAJRQD010000307.1 GCA_024280435.1 archaeon
AGATGATCATTGATCACATTCCATTCAATAGCAAACCATATCCAGATAGTGCTTACAAACAATGTGTACCATTTTCTGAAAAATAATAATCCTGTTGGAACTGTGATATACAGAAAGATTGCAATGAAGTTATTTATTGTGAATCCTGGTGTCAACACAAATACCACCAATCCAATATACAATGAAACAAGAATACTTACAATAAATACTAGTTTTATACTTCCAAATCCCTTATGAAATTCTACCTGTGGATCATTTATCTCCAATTTATTGTCTTCTTGTGCTTTTTTGGCAATCCAAGGCGCAAATAGACCAATTACAGTATACCACTGTGTTAGTATAATACCTGTAAATAGTACAAATATTATCTGTATCAATGATTGATTTGAATAATCAGGTGATAGTAATATCAATATAGTCAAAAATAGTGTTACAAATGAATATATCAATGCTTTTTTACTTATAGGCATAATTGATCGATAAAATATAAGTAATAAAATATTTCTAGCGATATTTTAATTTTAGATTGAGTTTTTACAATTATCTTATTGGTTAGTATCTTAAATTGTGTATCTGACAATAGATTATGTTGGAAAATATTATCAATGCATCAGCGAGAATTGCAAAAGTGGCAAATCATACACCTGTAATGACATCATCCACTTTAAATGAGGAATTAAACTGTGAGATATTCATGAAATGTGAGAATTTTCAAAAAGGTGGTGCTTTCAAATTCAGGGGTGCATATAATGCAATATCTAAACTGACAGATGAGCAGAAGTTAAAAGGTATAATTGCACATTCATCTGGTAACCATGCTCAGGGGGTAGCACTTGTTGGAAAGATACTAGATATAAAAACAGTAATTGTGATGCCTGATAATGCACCTCAGGTGAAGATCAATGCAACCCGTGGTTATGGGGCAGAAGTAATTTTCTGTCCTCCTACAATAGAGGATAGAACTAGGGTCTGTGATGCAGAGATCGATAAGCATGGATATACACTGATACATCCATATGATAATGAGAATATTATTGAGGGGGCTGCTTCTGCATGTGTGGAGCTAACAAATGAGGTGGATGAGCTTGATGTGTTGATAGTACCAATAGGAGGAGGGGGATTGATCTCTGGTTCCTCTATCTATGCAAAGTTGTCTGGAAAAATACCAATAGTGATCGGAGCAGAACCATTGGGTGCAGATGATGCATATCGCTCGTTTGTCAGTGAAGAGAGGGTATTATCACATGTTCCCAAAACTATATGTGATGGATTGCTCACCACACTTTCAGAGAGAACTTTCAATTATATCAATAAATACGTGGATGAGATTATCACAGTTGAAGAGAGAGAGATAGTAGAAGCAATGAAATTCGTATGGGAGAGGATGAAGATCATTATTGAACCATCATCTGCAACAGTACTTGCAGCACTGAGAAAGGGAAGAGCTTCTGGTAGTATTGATGATAATCTCAGAGTGGGAATGATATTCTCTGGTGGAAATGTGGATATAAATGAGTTCTTTGATAAAATATATGCTAAAATCAATTAAATATTTTATTTGTACTAGCAAGTAGCTATAAAGTATTTGTCAGAACAAAACTTATTGAATTTAGAAGACAAAAGCTGTAAAATAGTAAAAGAAATTTTGAATAATCATGGTTCTCTGTCTAGATTGCAGGATTCAATCAGCACTGATATTAAATCTGTGATAAGTATACTTGAAAAGATGTACTCTTTGAATTACACAAAAACAGGTAAAAAAAGAAAAAATACAAATGCAGTTACTACTAAAAAAATAGAATTAATACATGCTTCAAATGATATAGACCTGATACTTAGTATAAAAAAAATAATGTGGAATGAGTTGACATTTGAACAATGTGTGTATTCAGTCTCAGATATGCTATTGATCAATCTAGTGCTCTACAAGTATGAATTGATGACAATAACTGATTACAAGAATTTCTGGCATCTGCTATACAAGAATAATCTTGTGGATAATGAAGATCAGGTACTGTATCTGTATGCACAGGTAGATGATAGATTAGAAGATCTGAATTCATGGATGAATTATATACTAGATTCAAGTTACGAGATGGGAACTGCTATACCATCACTCGAGAAGACCATTGAACTGTATGGGGAGGTGGATGATGATATGAAGGAGGTAGTGCATAAAGTCAACTCAATCATCAGTCGACCTGAATTTATCAAAGAGATAATTGAGAACACCACTATTGATATTTTGAGTAAGGTGGTTCACTGGACCCCCTACAAATCAATCATAACTGAGTACCTTGTATCCAAAGAGTTAGAGAATATTGAAGGTCTGAATAATCATGATGATGTATCAAAAGTAATAAATCAGAGAGATAAAATCACAGAGGATATGCCTGTCAGTTATTCAGTGCTTGGGAATAAAATTGGTGAATTTACCGCACAGACAATTGATATGGATCTCTATAGTAAATTACCACAGGCACATCTACAGAGTTGGCTACCCAAATGGGTATATTCTCATCCTGAAGTTGATCCAAAGATAAAATTATTTTTCCCCGGTGGTGATGGAATCGGGCATTCTGCTATAATTGTGAAGACTAATGAGGGTATGATACTGCTTGATTTTGGATTATCAGTGGTAAACAATACCTCACCAAAATGGCTACCATTGCTTAATAAATTGGATGCTGTATTGCTTACACATGCACATATGGATCATAGTGGTTCTATTCCACTCCTATATGATCATCACAGGGATTTACAGTGGTTTGCTACTAAAGAGACCAAATTCATGGTTGATATGCTCTGGGGAGATACACAGAGGATAATATCAAGACATACACATGATGATATTCTAGCAAGTGATCCAGTAATACAGAAACTAACTAACAAGGATAATGTGATGAGGGCATCTAAGAACTTCAATGAGATCAATATAAAGAGTACTTTCTCTGTATTACCAAATGTGGAGGTAACTGCACACCATGCAGGACATCTTTTTGGTTCTGTTGGTTACGAACTGAATATAGCTGGAAAACGGATATTCTATTCTGGTGATTTCAACAAAAATGGTACTCCACTACTTGATAAATCAGAATTTCCAAATGATTTTGACTATACAATATTTGATGGTACAAATTACAATCGATATCATGAAGAAAGCACCTTGGAGAGTAATTTTGAGAACATTCTGAATAATTCAGATAGAATAATCATACCTGCATTCTCAATTGGTAGAACTCAGGAGATGCTTTATCAGCTGAAGCAGACAAAGGGTATTGATAATTGGAATATCACACTCACAGGTATGGGTGGAAGATTGACTAAGCATATGTCAATAAAAAAACTTGATAATTCACTGAAAAATGTCAGTATAAAGCCTACTCTGCCAACTACTGAGTTTATTGAGAAAACAATTGTTATTGCAGGACAGGGAATGCTTCAAGCAGGAACATCTAGAAATCTATTTGAATTCTCCAAAGATGATGAGAGAACAACAGTTGCATTCACTGGATATCAGGCTCCCAATACAATGGGTGCTCAGATATTATTCAATAATAGATATCTGAAGAATAAATTCAAACAACAGGTGGCCAGAATTAAATTCTCTGGTCATACTTCTGGTAAAGATCTTGATAAATATATTGATGAACAGGCTGGAAATAAAATAATGGTACATTCTCCTGATGGTGCATATGAGAGTATGAAAAAAGAGGATATTCAGATTCCATCTTCGTTCAGAAGAAAATTGGATATATAGCAATATCAAAATTATTAATCAATTTTATCCATCTGAGAATGAACACTCTTCATGAGTGTCGATCTGTTTGATGCAAGATAGTTGACTACTTATTCTATTGTTATTTCTTATTTTTTCTTTTACGTATTCTTGCATTTGGTACATGAATTGCCTTACCATCAATGGCTTCTGCTGCTTCCATCATCATTTCAGGTAAGGTGGGATGTGGATGTATTGTCATACCCATATCATGTGCATTTGCCTGCATCTGAATTGCAAGCGCCGCTTCTGAGATGAGATCAGATGCATGTGGTCCAACTATCTCGACACCAAGTATTCTCTTGTCCTCTGCATTGCTGATGACTCTGACAAATCCCTCTCCCTCAAGCTGTGAAAGTGCACGTCCACTTCCTGCAAACATAGATTGGCCAATAATCACATCAAATCCATTCTCATGTGCTTCTTTCTCAGACATACCTACAAATGCAATCTCAGGATCTGTGAATATTGCACCTGGGATAGTATCATACTCAAATTTACTATCAATACCTGATAATGCCTCTGCTGCAATGATGCCCTGTTTAGTTGCTCTGTGTGCAAGAAAAGGCATACCTGTACAATCACCTATCGCATATATATTTTCTTTACTAGTTCTCTGATAATCATCTGTTTTGATAAATCCTCTTTTATCTGTCTCCACTCCTATTTTATCAAGATTTAACCCATCAGTTGATGCTTTTTTACCAATTGATAATAATATCTTATCTCCGGTAATAACAATATCTTCATCACCTTTTCTCACAGTAAGATACATTTTACCATCTCTAGTCTCTACTTTCTGAGCAGCAGACTTCATATACAGCTCCACTCCCATATCCAGTAGTTTTTTCTTTACCAGATTAACCATTCGCTTCTCCACACCAGTCATCAATTGAGGTAACAATTCTACTATTTTTACCTTGGAACCTAGTTTAGCGAATACAGTTCCAAGTTCCAAACCAATTATTCCTCCTCCGATACAGATCAGTTCCTCTGGTATGTGATCGAGATCTAGCAATCCTTTGGAGCTAAGTATATTCTTCTCATCTATCTGAAATCCTGGGATTGAGATAAATTTGGCTCCTGTGGCAATTATTAATTTTTTGAAGCTGATATTACTACTAAGCTCATTGTTTGTTATCTGCAATTCATTTTCTGAGACAAACGATGCAACTCCAATTTTAATTGTTACTTTATTTGCCTTTAGCAAGTCTTTGATACCTGTGATCAGTTTATTCTGTACACT
The DNA here is from genome assembly GCA_024280435.1 of archaeon. Taxonomy (GTDB): domain Archaea; phylum Asgardarchaeota; class Heimdallarchaeia; order Heimdallarchaeales; family Kariarchaeaceae; genus JAJRQD01. The sequence goes on from JAJRQD010000307.1 coordinate 5,025, forward strand.
CTCCTTCCATGAAACCAAAGTTGGCATATCAATAGATACATCAGATACTCTGATGCCCATAGTCTCTGCTTCATTAATTATCTTGTGATAGAATTTAGAAGCAGATATCATGGCTTTAGAGGGAATACAACCCCAATTCAAACATTCACCACCAATATATCCTTTATCTACTATCAATACACTATTACCCAGTTGTGCTGCTCTGATCGCAGCTGGGTATCCACCGGGCCCGGCTCCAATAACTACTACATCATATGATTCCATATAATCCCTATTTTGCTTTTTTGACTATCCACATATAAATTTTGGAATGTCTAACAGTTGAATTTACAATTTAAATATCATTATGTGTTTTTATTATCACAAAAACTCTATCTTTTTAAGTTTAAACATTGATTTAATATTAATGAAAGAAATTGAGGAGATAAAATTCTACAAGGTTCCTATCTATTTCAAGAAGGATACATCTCCAGAGGCAGAGGAAGTAGTTATCAAGATGTCCCGGGCCAGAGGGTTGCTACATATGGACCTTCCATTTTTTGGATTTTTACTCTCTCAATTGGAGATCTATCCAGTAGATGATGCTGGAGTGGGCTCTTTTGCAATGGATAGCAGAAGAATATACATCAATGCAGATTTTTTCAAAGAGATGAAGTCCAGTAAAATGCGTGTTTATCTGTTACATGCAATAATTCATCTTATAATGAAACATGGAGAGAGGAGTAAGGGAAAGAATTCACAAACATGGGGTATCTCATGTGATATCAATACACATTCATTAATTAGAGAAACATTGAGGGATATATCCAATCAATTCTCTAATAGTAAATATTTCATGCCTGATACAAGTTCAATACCATCTAATCTACATTCAAAAAATGCAGAGGAAATAAATGAAACATTGTATAAATTTGCAGTGGATCATCTGAAGGATAGGAATGTCTCCCCTGTATCAGTGGAGTTCTCAGATGATATAATGAAAGAGGTACTGGATTATTCTGGAATAGATGATGCATGTAACTACATCAAATTCTATGAGGATACTCAGAAAATCATGGGTAAAGAGTTGAAAATTGCAGAGGAGAATAGAATGATGGGTATGATAAAATATGCATATGATAGTGCAAAAAGACAGGGTAAATTACCCGGTAGTATTTCAAACTACATAGAAGAGATGTTAAATCCAAGAATACCATGGTATACATATCTTGAGCAATATATACAGCATTCCCTGAGTAACGATTATAGGTGGGTACCTCCAAATAGAAGATTTATCCATCAGGATATTATATTACCCAGTATTGATAAGGAGAATATAGATGTGGTGATAGCATTAGATACTTCTGGATCTATCAGTAACCATGAGATGCAGATGTTCTTATCAGAATCACTGGCAATTTTCAATTCTTTTGGTAATATAAATATGACTGTGATACAATGTGATGCAGCAGTACAGCATGTGGTGTACATCATGGCAGGTGAGAATGTCGATGGTGGTGATCTTCCCTGGGAAGACAAGAGTATCTATGGTAGAGGTGGTACCTCGTTTGTACCGGTATTTGACTATATTGTTGACAAAGAGATAAATACAGGTATACTTCTCTATTTTACAGATGGATATGGTACTTTTCCAGATACTGAACCAGAATATGACACTATATGGATAATGACAACAGATGTTGAACCACCTTTTGGCTCTTTGATAAAATACCATCCAGATGATTATAGAAATTAAAAATATAACTATTTCATGTTTATTTGGTGATTTTCTGTATGAATTCTATAAGTGGTGTATCATGTGCAGCTGTATTTGTCTTCAGATCAATATATTCTGCATTTGCAATATTCTCTGCAATGAAAATAGTATCGGTATCTGGATGAAGTTTATCCTCAGATGCTCCAATTAGATAACATTTTGACTTACTTCCATCAATCAATGGTAGATCTTCATGTAATCTGTTATGTTGCCAAGATCGAATAGATTTTTTCAATCTGCCAAAATTTGCAAGATCCAATGCTAATGAGTATTTCCTGTATTGATGTGGATCTTTTTCCTTATTGGTATATTTACCTAGTAATATTTTCTTGATTATTTTCTTTCCAAAATTATTGTAGATGAAATCATTGAAGAAATAGAGTATAATCATTAATTTCTGTGGTAATTTGAACTCAAGGGATGGTCCAACAAGAATTACATTTGGTGGTGCAATTGATTTGTTTGCCATATTATGTATCAGTGTGGATGAACCTAAGCTACTCCCAATTGCTATATACTCAGTATCTTTGAGTTTCAATATTTCAATTGTCTCTTTGTTATCCAATAACATTCTCTCTTTTGTCACTTTATCTCTTTTATCAAGTATTGCAGTGTATTTCTCACGAGATTCTACATATTCAACCTTGTAATTCAATTCACAAAGCAATTTCAGAACTTTCTCCCAAGAAAGTACTAGTGTATTCATACCTGGATATAATAACACAGTACCCACAGGGTTCTCAGGATGAAAATAAAGTCTCCTAAGCTGTCCACCATCAGACATGGTTATGTAATCTATTGAATAGCTCTTTGGGATGTCAACATCTTCTGTAAGCTCTTCTTTCACTTATTAACAATTAAAATTATATTTTTAATGATTTTGTTTGCATTGAGTTTAAAAAGCATAAATTACTAATTTTTAACCTTTTACTAGTTGTTGGGATTAAGTTTTATCGCATCACAACATGCATTAATTACTTTATTGCCACAACTAGCACCCATCCAGCATATCCAGTGTTCTCCATCTTCCTTTGTTTCAGGATGCATTGGATGTCCACAGTGCATTGGTGCTTCCATTTTGCTGCTACATGATCCACATGTGTATTCTTTTGCCATATTTTGGTATTGTTTCATCTTTTTATGATCTACCATATGTCATTTATTAACATATTGAATTTAAATATTTGTTCTTTGGTATTTTTTATTTATTATTTATAATTGAAATAATCACCTTGTGTGAAATTTTCCCCTGAGTGTTAGCATTTAAAGAGAGAGAGTATTAAAATACTAAGACACCCAGGAGATCTTTTCAAGGTCGATCATTTCTGATCATCATTCAGAGGTTAGAACTCCTTCTGGAGTAATCTCAAATATTGCCTCATTCTCTCCCAGAACTGGTGAGTCGAATATTCTTATCACTCTTTTCTCACCCTTGGATTTTCTCAGATAACATCTTGTATTTGCCCAGTGGGCCATGATATTACCCCCAACTGCTGTGGTTGGATCACCAAAGAATTGAGCAGGATTTGCCTGTACCTGATTGGTTACGACTATTGCTAGATTATAAGTATCTGCTATTCTGTGTAGAATGCTAAGATGATGGTTCAACGTCTGTTGTCTATCTGCAAGAGTTCCACGACCTGCATATTCAGCTCTGAAATGAGCAGTCACACTGTCCACAATTACCAGGCCATAATCTGTTGCCTGTTCTCCAAGTATCTCAAGTAATTTTATTGATATTCCCTGCTGCATATCTGAGTTCTTAGCTCTTGCATACATAATATCTCCCAGTATATCATTGATGGGTTTATCCCAGCCTGTTTCATTTTTCAATCTTGTTGCCATCTGCATTATTCTTGTTGGACTGAAAGTACCCTCAGTATCAATATAGATGGCTTTTTTACCAAGACCTCCCAATTCCTTTGGTAGTTGTACTGTTACACACAGTTGATGGCAAAGTTGTGATTTACCTGATCTGAAAGATCCAAAGAATTCATATGATTCACCCTCTCTTATTCCACCTTTGGATAACTCTGGTATAAAGAATAGGTTATCAAGTGATTCAGCACCAAGTGTGAATGTACTGGAAGTTCTATGTTTCTCCATTACCTCAAGTGCAGATTGGAAATATCCACCTTTGGAATCTACAATTGCAGTCTGATACTTCTGTGCAGAATTCTGGGTTATACCAAATCTATCTTCCAATTCTTTTACTGGTGTGGTCTCTAGTAACCTGAAATTCATACCCTTATCTCTCAATGATTTTGCAGTTGTAGGACCTATACCCTCTATATCTTCCAAAGATTGTTCTTCAACAAAATCGGTATACCTTTCAGGAAATAGTGAAATTACTCCTTCACGAAGTTTTTTACTCATAGTTCTTGTCAAACCAGCAATTTCTAACTCGTTAAGTGATGCATCCATCAAAAGTGCAGGGTTAACAATTCCTGCTTCAGTTAGTAATTCAGCTGATTTGGATCCCAATCCGGGTACATCTGTTAATTTAAGTGTCTCTGGTGTGGGTGGCTCATCAGTTTTTTTAGTTTTCCTAGTTTTTGTCTTGGTGGTTTTGACCTCAGTATCCTTAATACTTGCTAAACTCTCCTCTATCTCTTCTGGTGTACTCTCTTCTTTTTTGATTGTTTTCGCTTTTACTGCCATAATAATCGACCTCTAAATAATATATGTGTTTTATTACATATAAAGAAAGTCTGAGAGTGGATTAAAAGTGAAGATTGTTAATACAGATGCTAACAAATAATTCTACAACTACTATTACACAAGTTTCAATTTTGTATTGCTTTAATTCAAAAGTAATTAATAACAATAGATTATATATAAATTATGAACAAAGATCAATTGCATATTTGCGAACAATTGGCAATGGATCTTGTAAATACAGATAAGGTAATGCTGTTCACAGGTGAAGGTATCTCACCCCTGGGCAAAGATAGTGTTAACATGCTTCTTAGTGATCCAGATGCAATTGATTACCTGAAAGAGATACCACCTATTTATCTGAAAATCAAAGAATTGTATGATATGAGAATAATTAACAAGGTAATCACTCAGAATATTGATAATCTGCACTTGAGGTCTGGTATACCAAATGGGGATTTAATAACAATACATGGTAATTACAATGTATTTCTATGTGACAAATGTGATATCGAGTACACAGATCTTGATTGGGATTTTACAGAGTTACAATTGGGTGAAAATAAAAATTTGCTTTGTGAATGCGGTGGATATATTAAATCCACAATAATAGACTTTGGTAAGCCATTTGATGCTGATAAAATGCATATTGCAAATAACATCGCATTTGAGGCTGAAATATGCCTAGTGATAGGTTCTGATCTGAATGAATATCCCTCATCCAACTTCCCAAGAATTGTAGGATTAAGAAAGAAATCATTGATACTAATCAATTCAGATGAAACAAGCCTTGATTTCATTACCAACATAAAACTAGATTTGGATGCGATTGAGGTATTATCTTTTATCATTGATGCTATCAGAAATAATAACTGATAATATCACAATTGTATTACAAAGTTCATTTTTACTTAAATTAATTTATGAAGGTATGTTAATATTTGAAATAATTGATTCTTGTATACCAATTAATTATTTATTGAACTGAAAACAACATCACCATAATCATCAACCCATGTACCATCTCCCTGTGCCTTCCCACCTGCAAGAAATACATCATGCACATCAGTCACATTGAATTTTATGATTGAGTATCCAAATAGCATTAATAAACTGAGAATTGCAACCGCATATCTTGTGGAAAGATTGATATTGATACCAATCCATTCATTGAGCACTATAACAGTTGCCCACCAGACAAATGGACCTATTGCTGCTGATATTCTACCAAAAATATTTGAGAAGCCAAAATAATTTCCGATTTTAGTTGGTGGGGACAACTGTGTTACATATGTACGCTGTACTACCCAAGTACCACCCAGAGCAGGTCCTACAAGAATTGGAAATATGTACACAAGAAAATCAGGTGTTCTGAAACTATCTGTGATCTGTAGATTGGTGAAGAATGCTATTGTCAACGCAACTATCCAAAGGGTAAGCACTAGATCCAACCCTTTCTTTGGACCTTTTTTATCAACATAGATACCAACAAAATAAGTGAATAATACAGCAGATAATATTCCAATACCAAGCACAATCTGTACTATAGAGCCCTCTCCAAATTCCAGACCGATTGCTACTATTGGGGTCATATAAAATATCACTGTGTTGGCAACATCAATAAAGATTAACCATCCAATAAGAAAGTATTTCATATCCCGGTAGTTATAGATCTCCTTTGCAGTGATCAAAACTTCTCGCTTCACCTTGTCAAAAACTTTTCCCTCAATTTTATTCTCATTTACCGGCTTTTCCTTAACAAAAAACATTGGTATGGTAAATAGAAGAAACATGAATGCAGCTACTGGGTATAGGTTTGGAATGTAACCCATCTGGAATAACTCTCCATCTGGATGCTCATTAGTTCTTGTAAACCAATCATCATAACCAAGCACACTTACAAATACAATTCCTATTCCAATTGCGATGAATGAGCCAAAATAGCCAACTGCCACTCCCAACGCACCTACTTTGCCGATTTTATCCTTATCTGTGATAAATGGTAGCATAGCATCATATATCACCAATCCCATTTGATAGAACAGATTTGCGAATAGGAAAATAGTGAGAAATAGTAATATTGATCCATTAGAGCCCACAATAAACATAGATCCCATTAGTATTATACACAGGCTTGATATTTTTATCAGTAAGCCCTTACGTCTCTCCAATTGATCTGAATAAGCACCAAGAAATGGGGAGAATGCTGCCATGATTATATTACCTATGAAAAGGGTAATAGCTACTGCAAGATTTGCAGAATTAATTGCATCATCGGCTGATAATCCATTATTCTTGTAAAGTATCATTACAACAGGTGAGAGTGTTAAAGATACAACAGCCATTGAGAATATTGTATTTCCAAGATCATATAAGATCCAGTTAAACACATTTCGTATATACCAAGGCTCATTTGAAATACGATATTCGTTTTTCATTTTTTCCATATTAACGATTATCCTAGTAATTTTAAAATACTTCGTATAGCTGTTCTTATTTTATCGGTTGAAATCGTATTTCTTTCCAATATTAAAGCTTCTATAAATTCTATAAATAATACAGTATTGCTGAAATTATAAGCAAGATCGATGCTATTCCACTACTTATCAGCATAACACCAACAACAAAATATGTAAATGCTTTGATCCTGGTATTTTTGAATAGAAAGGAATATTTTTTTGGAATAAAATCGCTATCCATCTCGATTAGAGCTATGAATGCACCCAGAACAAGCATTAGCAAGAATGCAATAAAATTTCCTTTTCCCAAAGTATAATTCACACCAAAGATAGCTAGAAATCCGGTAATTGACATTAATGCGCCTCCTACTAGGGCTAACCAATGTGCAAAGTTCTCTCTAGAATCGTCATTTTCAAGCATAATTTAAGTATCTCTGCATTCTTATTAAGTATATATCTGAGTATCTCTGAATTTGACCTTGATCATTACACTATTTATTTTAATCTAGGTATGGAATTCAATAGCAGTGTAATCTGCCTCCTGCATCATTCTATCAGTAGATTTCTGGGCACTATCCATTATTTTATCTCTATCAAGAGTTAATAGCTCATTATCCTGATAAACTAACTTTCCATTACTCATTGTCAATACAACATTATCTGATGTACTAGAAAATATCCAGTTGGATAATGGATTGATAACTGGGGTCATATTAATTCTATTCTGATCTATCACTATCAGGTCAGCTGGTTGTCCAACTTCTAGTTTACCCGAGTACACACCATCTGGAAATAAACTAGATGCATTCTGAGTAGCTAATTTCAGTGCAGTTTTCGCATCAATCAGCTTAGGGTTGAGATTAAGTCCTTTGTGTATCATTGCCGTTAGTCTGACCTCTTCTAGCATATCTAGATTATTATTTGAAGCATTACCATCCGTACCGATTGTAACATTCAAGCCAAAATCCAAGTATTCTGGAATTGGTGCAATACCAGAGCCAATTTTCAGATTGGATTGTGGATTATGGAGAATAGTCACATTGTTGTCCAATAATATCTGTCTATCCCTCGTATCTACATGCACACAATGTGCTGCTCTTACCCGGTTCATGATTCCAATACTGTTCAATCTTGTAATTGCAGTCATACCATTCTTATCTATTGCCTGATCCACCTCTTTCCTAGTCTCATGTAGATGTGTATGAATGAATGTATCATATCTCTCTGCCTCCTCATATATCCTGAGAAGCATATCTTCCTGAACAGTGTAGGGTGCATGTGGTCCAAATCCAATGAATATTCTATTTTCTCTACCATGCCATTTTTTAATTAGGGCAATATTATTGGATAAAGCCTCCTCCGCAGTATCAAATTCAAGGCCCTGATCAAAGATAGATGGGCCTAGTGTGGCTTTAGCACCGGATTCAATCACAACTTTTGCAATCTCATCGGCAAAAAAATACTG
>JAJRQD010000308.1 GCA_024280435.1 archaeon
ATCAATAGATAGGAACATACAACAAAATTAATTCTCTGCCAAAAAATATTGTATATCTATTTATAATAATGATAAACAATCAGATTATGGAAATTGATCTCCACGAATATCAGGAAGATGACAGGGAACTTATCTCAAATTACGTAATCCTTACTGTTGGTGCTACTGTATTCACCTATTTTTCATTGCTGAAATTTAAATATGCACAGGAGGGGGATCGTTACTCATATTCTAGTATTCTATATGTTGCTATGATCATTGCAATCATTGGATTTGTAAAACTAGCCAAATATTACATGCATAAAGGTGAGAAAATGAATGAATTTTCAATACTAACACACGCAAAAAGAAATTATACTGGAAAAAATACTCTATTGGTATTTTTAATACTATATCCTGCTGCTATATATCTAAAATTCAAAACTCTGCATGATCACCTGCACAATGACCACAAAAATGAAGATAAATTTCCTCCAAATCCAAAATATGCATTCATATCCATAATTCCTGTGGGTATACTGATAAATATGATCTCTTCCTATGATCTTATCAGAGAAGAATTCACTGCTGCTGCATTATCGTTGATTACTCTTTTTATATTACAATTACTGATGTACCTAGAGATACAATGGAATAAAATATTCAACTCCCATATTGACAAACATATAGCTGCATTATCATCTCACCAGAGTGTGTGAAATTAATTTCACAACTTAAAATTTGTATGTGCAAATAAGATGATGCACTAAAAATGTGTGTTTCCATGTAGTGTAAAAATCTCAATATATCACAAAAATAATATTATGCTGCAAAACCTGAAAGATCTTTATTTCTGAATGAATTCTTCCTACCAGTACATCTCAAACACTCAACCCTGATTGAACTGTTGGTATAATCAAAAATAGTAGCAAAACCAGTATCTTCATATATCTGATTGCCACATCCTTCGTTATCACAAGTCCACAGTGGCAATTCTGATATGCCTTCCTCGAATTTATAACGTACATTTTTTTTATACATCTCATTCGTCATAATTTACCAATCTCATAATTTAATTTAAACATTAACAAATGAAAAATACCGGATACTTTGACCATAAAATGTGTTCAGATAAATTCTGTATTGACTACTCTATGAGCAATTGATTGTATTGCCGCTTTGATCTCATCCAATTCTGTATTCTCACTAAATGATACCACCATCGATTGATCTTCCACATTGCCAATAACTGTATCTACACCTTTTATTGGTTCAATAACACTGTAAAGCCCATTGATACAACTCTGACAACTTATAGTGGGTATTGTATATTTTATCTTATTGGATTTAACTTCTAACCTACTAGTTCTAGTCTCAATAACACGATAAGAGTTCAACAATACCGCACTAACACTGCTTGCCATCGCAACCATCGCAAAAACAGGATGGACCAGACCTGTCATTGCAAGTGGTACTCCAATTCCATTGAAGCTGAATGCAAGTAAAACATTCTCCACTGTCTTTCGGTAGCTGCTATTTGCAATGTAATATGCATCCAATACACTCATCAAATTATTATTTATCAGTATGATATCTGCAGTCTCAATTGCAATATCTGTTCCTGTATTGAATGCAATCCCAATATCTGCTTGCATAAGAGCAGGTGCATCATTTATCCCATCGCCAACCATTACCACTCTTGCCTTTTTCTGCAATTCACGCACAATATCTGCCTTCTCATGTGGAAGTACCTCTGCAAAAACATCTGTGATACCTATCTGAGAGGCAATAAAATCTGCTGCATTCTTATTATCTCCTGTAATCAATACTGGGTGTAGACCATTCTCTATCATCATTGTAATGGCAATCCTTGCATCTGATTTGATGGTGTCTGCAATCGCTATCAAACCAAGTAATATTCTGTCTTCTGCAATCATAATAACTGTCCACCCCTTACTTTCCATACTTTCAATATCAACCGATAATTCAATACCCTCTCTGACAATAAACCCTGGACTTCCCACAATAATCTCCCTGTTGTCAATTCTTGCTCTCACACCAGAGCCAACCACCGCCTGGAACTCAGATGCATCATACTCTGTATACTCAATAGTTTCTGCATACTCAATCACTGCTTTTGCCAATGGATGTTCTGAATTACGCTCTGCTGCCACTGCAATTGCAATCAATCTCTCCTCTGAAATACCAAATGATTGTATATTCACAACTTTTGGTTTGCCTTCTGTAATTGTTCCAGTTTTATCAAGAGCTATCACAGAGACCTCTCTGAATATCTGAAATGCCTCTCCAGATCTCATTAGTATCCCTTTCTCAGCTGCTAATCCTCCTCCTCTGATGATTGATAGGGGTGTTGCCATTCCAATTGCACATGGATATCCCATAACTAATACTGCCAAAGTTGCAAAAATAGCTCTTGAGATATCTGATGAACCTGTAAATAACCATAAACCAACAGTCCAGAATACAAATGAGAATAATGCAGCTAATAATACTGCTGGTACAAAATATATCAATACTCTCTCCACTGTTTGCAGTATACCTGGCTTGAGTGCACGGGACTCCTGTACTGAACGAATTATCTGCTGTAAAAAACTATCATTGCCTATTTTTGTAACTCTGATCAATAAAGTGCCATATTGATTAATAGATCCACCGATGACATCATTGCCAATAGATATGGTCACAGGTATGGGCTCTCCTGTTACCAAACTCTGATCTACCACTGAACTTCCATCCACAACAATTCCATCCACTGGAATGCTCTCTCCTGGTTTTACTCTGACCATGTCTCCCAATTCAATATCATCTGTAAACACCTCCTGCTCAACCCCATCTTTCATAATTGTCGCAGTAGATGGTTGCAAATTCATCAACTGCATTATTGCACGTGAACTTCTGTTTCTGACCTTCATAGAAACATATCCGGATAGTATATGGTAGCTTGTTATAAAAATTGCAGCACCCATAAAATCAGCCATTGGCCATTCATCTATGAAAAATCCAATCATTCCACCAATTAATCCACCAAAGGCACCAAATTCCATCAGAACATGCTGATTTAATATTCCTCTTCTCAATGATACAAGTGCCATCTTCAGAATAGACCAACCAATGCCAAATATCATCAGCAAAGCCAGAGACAACATGATCCATCTGAACCATAATTTACTGTATCCAACCCAGTTAAAAATCATAATTATCAATGAGAACAGTGTAATGTATCCAGCCTTTTTCAGTAGACTAAACTCCCTCATCAATTCATACTGTTCCTCCTCAAAAGTGCGTATCTTTTCAGGGTCTCTGACAGTATATCCCATGCTTATCATCACTTTGTTCAACTCCCTATCTGATAAAATATCTGGATCATACTGTATTAATGCCTCCTCATGTGATAGGTTAACTGCCACATGTATCACCCCATCCATTTTTGAATATACTTTCCTTATACTCTCAACACAGAAGGAACATTGCATTCCTCCTATCTTTATCAAATGTGTACTGCTATTTTTCATATTCATTAAGCCTTATGTTAATATAGGTTGGAAAGTATTTAAAGTATCAATAGGAAAGTATAGTAGTAACTTTACCTTTGGGAAGTATTAATGATGAAAGAAAGAATTGAACTATCTGTGATATCTAATTGTAAAATGATCAATGACCCAAGAGACATATGCCCTCATACTCTTGAAGGCGTTCTCAGATTTATAGGCAAATCATGGAATATTATGATCCTTGGTACTCTTGGGAATTACTCAATACTAAGATTCAATGAATTGCAGGATAAACTGGGTAAAATCAGCCCCAAAACACTCAGCTCAAGATTAAAAGAATTAGCAGATGTGGACCTGATAAAAAGAGAGGTATTTGCAGAGATACCTCCAAGAGTTGAGTACTCATTGACTAAGAATGGAGGTGAATTATTTCATTATCTCATACCACTGATGCAATGGGCACAATCAATAGATCACAGATAAATGGACACCCATTTATCTATAAAACATAATATATAATCAATAAGGACTTATTCTTTGTACTCTATTTTGTAGCTACTCAATAAGCCGTAGATGATATATTTAAATAATTTTTTGAATTATAGTATTAATTGCTTTATACTTAGTATTTTCTTTTTCTTATGATTGGAACCATCATTGCAACTGCAAACATAGTCATCCATATTTCAAAACCAGGTAATATACTTTCTCCTAAGCTATCTGTTGGGATATTCGTAGTTCCATCTGGCCATACAATAGTACCTGTTAATTTCATACCATTAACAAGATCCCATGTTCCCACGATCTCAAACTTATCATCTTTGAGATTCAAGATGTCATATACTCCTAATCTATCATAATTACTATCAAATGAAATAGGTCCTGTTGCACCTGTAAATTCAAGAGCTGCCAATTCTTTGAGCAGTAATGCACCATCAGTTGGATCCTCACCTGCTAAAATCATATTGTGTGCGGCTCTTGCAAATGCATAAACTGCATCATAAGCAAATGTTGCATATGTATTTGGTTCTCTATCTCCAGCGCCTGCATATACATCTGGATCTGCTGCTTCCCAATCATCCAAAAATGCCTCGAATAATGCACCGGAACCTCTATTTGGTGCAGTACCAATCATACCCTGCATTGCTGCCTTTGCATCAGTTGAATTCTCAAATACAACTGTCTGTGTTGGTCCATCAGAACCTACCCATGCAAAACCATCTTCTGGCGTAATGCCAACTGCTGCTGCCTGTGAGAACACTGTTACTGCATCTGCAACGATCATATTAAGAACAATTATTTTTGCACCACTATCAATTATAGTTTGTAGCTGTGTTTTAACATCAGATGCACCCTGTGCAAATTCCTGTGCTGTTGCAATAGTTATACCATTGTCTGCTGCTGCTGTTTTGAAAACATCAATTCCACCTTGACCATAATCATCGGAGGTAGATAATGTTGCAACAGTATCCCATCCAAATTCATTAACGATGTTTGCAAGTGCTACACCCTGAACGCTGTCTGGTGGTACTACTCTTAAGAAATAAGGATATTCTGTCTTATCAGATAAATCTGCATTTGTAGATGAATATGATATCTGTGGTACTTTGGCAGCTTCTGCTTTGGCTGCAATGGCCATTGATACACCAGATGATGCTGCACCAACAAGACCAAATACTCCTGCATTTATTAATTCAGTTGCAGCAGCTGCACCGGTAGTTGGATCAGTTGCTGTATCTCTTTTATCTATCTTAAGAACAGTATCTGGTAAGATAGTATCGTCTGCATTAATATTTTCTACTGCAATCCTTGAAGCCGCCTCTCTCTCAACACCACCAGCTGCTAATCCTCCGGAAAGGGGGAATAGTCCACCTAGTGTTAATTCAGCAGGAGGTGCTGCTGATACATATGTGGGTGTAACAGACATGGATAGCATAAATAATGCAATCAAGCTGAACATTGTAATTTTTCTTTTCATTTTACTTCACCTTAACAATAAATTCGATTTTAGTAAATACTTTTCGAATATTAATTGTTAATTAATTAACAAATCAATTTCATCTTTTAAATGTAGCTATACTAAAAGGGTTAAAAATATGATATACTCAATTTTCTGTATGCAATTGATATATATTGCATTTCTAAAGCATATTGCTCAATTTTAATTTGTGATCTCTAAATTATTGCATTTCTGGTTAATCTGTGGTTATATTTGTAAAAATCGTAATATAGTTTTTTTTTTCACCTAATTTATTTATATTCCCAATAGGTGTGTTAAATTATTAATTTATGTTACAATACTATTTTCATTATACCATTGCGAAATTAATACTCTATTTATTGTATTCAATATGCCTGTATAACTGTATATTTCCAAAATATTTGATTTTATGCATTTAAAAAATAAATATCTGAATATGGTCTCATAAGGTATCAAATATACCGCTAAATCATCAATTTAAATTATAAATTATTGACATATCGCATTCAAATCCCTATAATATAAGTTTTAATCCGATTAATAAAATACAATTCTCATATTTTATCGTAATTGTTGATAAACCACAGTTATTGGGCGGAATACCTGTATTTCAACATATTTTGCAATTGATTTCTTAGTATAATTTTATCAAAAACAGTCCGTAATTCGTATTATATCTGTTAAAAAAATCAGTTTACTAATTCGCAACATCATGACTTAAAAACTAATTTTATTGAGACAGGTTATTAGAAAGGTGTAAATTTGTCTAAATTAGAAAAAGTTATTGAAACCAGGAACCTCAACTCTGGTTATGGAAAACTACAGATTCTATTTGATATCAATATAGAACTAAGAAAAGGTGAGTTAGTTACAATTATCGGTCCGAACGGTAGTGGTAAATCAACTCTTATTAAAACAATTATTGGACTTGTCAAACCATGGGAAGGTGATGTGATTATAAATGATACATACAATGTTGCAGGCCTGAAACCATTTGAGATTGTAGATAATGGTATACCTGTGAATTATGTTCCACAAGTGGCAAATGTTTTTCCAACACTGACAGTTCTGGAAAATCTAAAACTTGGTGCATTACCACGATCAGATAGTACAAAAGAGGATATACAAAATGATCTGACAAAAATATATGAACTATTTCCAAGATTAGAGGAAAGATTATCCCAAAGAGCTGCTCTGTTATCTGGAGGAGAGAGACAAATGCTGGCTTTAGGAAGGGCATTAATGTCACGACCTGAAATACTAATTCTTGATGAACCTACTGCTGCATTAGCACCTGTTCTAGCAGATGAGATATTTGCCAAAATTATCGAACTGAGGGATATGGGTATCTCTATTCTGCTAGTGGAACAGAGGGCAACTCGTGCATTAAAAATATCAGATCGAGGGTATGTACTGGTTTCAGGTCATCTTGCCTTCCAGGGTAAAGCATCTGAACTTATTGGTAATAAAAAAGTCGGAGAACTGTATCTCGGTAAAAGGAAGAGTGTATAATATGGAAAATGAAGAAAAAAAAATAAATGTTAAACAAAGAATATCCAAAAAATATCAGGATTGGGGAACGAAAAAATTTGTTTTCGTTATAGTAATGGCATATATGCTATTGATGGTGATACTCTATATTGTTACACCAATAAACTTTATTCAGAGA
>JAJRQD010000020.1 GCA_024280435.1 archaeon
AAGATCCATACCCTCACTTCTATTTGCAGGATAATATACAAAATTATTTGGAGCAATTGTCGAGATAATCGCCTCAAATTCAATTGATTTGGCCAGATCCCATATTTTACTGACTGATTCAGATTTGAGTGAGTTGATTTTAATGTTCTTACCTGTATTGAAATCTGATATTAAACCTCCATTATACTCAATAATAGGTAGATGGAATTTAATATCTCCAAGAATTGGTCTGATTGAATTCATAGATCGTGCAGTTGCGATTGTGAATAATACCTTCTTTTCATACAATCTTAACAATCCTTCTCTAGTCCTCTCACCAATTGTTTTATCACTACGAGCAAGGGTTTTATCCAAATCACTGATAAATATTTTTTTTCTCAATAAATTGACAATAGAATTGATTATTATATATCATTAGATACTGATCTATACATCAATTGATTATTGTATATTAAGAGAGAGAATTAATTTAACCAATTCATCAAATTCAAATGGTTTCTGTAAAAAATCTATATTTACAGGAATATCATACTCAGAATAACCTGAAATCACTATAATATTCTGATCTTCATTTATTTCCCGGATCATTTTAATTAATTCAGTACCAAGAATTTCAGGCATGTTTATATCTAGAATTACAAGGTCAATACTATCATAATTATCCTTATAGTATTCCCAGGCATGTTTAGAATTATTTTTCAATATTATATTACCTCCAATACCTTTGAGTAATTTTCCAAATGTCTCAAGTATATCAAGTTCATCATCTACTATCAGAATATCCATATTTATCCTGTATTCAGTATTAATTATTTTTTCATTATCAATTTTTATAATAGGCTGAATTGATGGAAGATAGATAATAACTTTGGTACCCTTTTCTTTGATACTGTTAATCTTTATATTTCCACCAAGATCTTTTATATTCTTATACACAATACCAAGTCCTAGACCTGTTCCTAGACCAAGAGGCTTGGTTGTGTAGAATGGATCAAATACCTTATCAATTTGCTCCTCAGATAATCCTTTTCCATTGTCCTCAATCACGATCATACATATTTTACTGTTGAATTCAATTTCAGTATATTCTTCCTTCAATTGATCTATATTGATAATATTTGAATTATCAACCAGTTTCTGTTTGATGATTATCTCTCCTGAGGATGGATTAACTGCATCAACAGAATTCAATATTATATTTAAAAAAATCTGAAATACTCTTGTTTTATTTCCAAATATAAAACACTCATCTTCTATTGAATAGATGAATTTTATTCTCCTATCAGAAGTTTCTTTTGCCATATTCATCGTTTCCATCATTAAAGCAGATAATTTGATCTGGATTAAATTCATACTTTTCTGTCGGGAGAATGATAGTATCTGACCTGTTAGATCCTTTGATCTGTTGAGATTTGTGATAATAGAATCCAAACTCTCATTAATAAGTGATTTCAATTCAACTGGGATATTATCAATTTGAGGTATGTAGATCTCATTAATCAGCTGTGTATGGCCCATGAGATTAGTAATAATGTTATTGAAATCATGTGCAATACCCCCTGATAATGTACCAAGGGCTTCTAATTTACGATTATTATACATTTTCTCTAGATATTTCTCTTTCTCTATAAATTCTTTTTCTAATAATCTATTAGCCTGTTTTAATCGATTTGTCAGAAAATATGTGATTGCACTAAGAATAATTATTGCAATCAGTATTGGAAAGATACTGAGTACAGATGCCTTTTGTACATATTCTCTTAGTGGTCTGCTATGAATTACCCATTCTTTGTTGAAAAAACTAATTTTTCCAGTATATACAAAAGTATCATCTATATCGAAATCTTCGCTGGTATTGGCAATTAATGTTCCATTATCAAATATTTTGAAAGCATAAAAATTGAGTGAAGATGTCTCCACATTCAATATATCCTCAAGAAGTATATTCAGATCAATCAACACATTGAAAAATCCAGTTAAATTTCCCCTGTAAACTATTGGAATATACGCTGCAAATCCTCTAGAGCCCTGAATGAAATTAAATAGACCGGTAAATCCTGTCTTTAGATTGTCACTGGCATATGCAAAGCCCTCATTAGTCCGATTATTACCAAATTTGAATATCACAATGCTCTGATTAATTGCAGCCTTGTTTCGCTCGTAGGGATATACAAATTTAATCACACCCGAGCTGTTTATCCAATTCAATGCAAGAAAACTTTTGGAAAATTCAAAGAATCCTGGAATAATATTCAGAAAACGATTATAGTCATATAATAGAGATGCATTCAGAGTTGAGTTCCATTGTTTTACCAATACGTTCTGTATCAGGTTAATCTGCTGATTGATTTTACTATCTAACTCATTGGCAAAATCATAATTTGCCTGTATACTATCGTTCATCAATTGTGTACGAGATGCATTCAATTCAACAAATGTTAATGTACTGGATGAAATTAATACCAGAATAGAAAGTGCAGTTGGTAAATTATTTTTCAATTTGTTATTGAATACTACCTTGTTGATAAGCAATGAATTAATATATATTCTCGGTATTAAAAAAATATTCTTTTTATTTTCCCATTATATTAAAAATAATAATAAAATATTAGTATTTGAGTATGTTTTTCAAGAAATTTGAATTATAATAAATTAATTTAAAACAGTCATTAACAGACTTATTTTTTCAAAACTATGGAATATTAGAGAAAGTTATTTCAATAATCAATAGAATTCAATATATTATGACAGATACGGAGATACTTGAAAAAATATGCAAGAATAATAATCTAGATTTCGAACAGATACAAAGTAATTGGGGTACCTATTTCGAGGAAGATAATTTGCTTGGAATGAGTATAACAAAAACTGAAATCACTACAATCAATGAAAAAATATATTGTGAACTGAAAAATATTATCGATATTGATTTGTCTGGAAATAAAATAGAGGTATTACCCGAGAATCTATTTGCTTGTACTCCGCAACTCACTGCTATTGATCTATCAAATAATAATATAGCAGAGTTTGCAGACAATTTATTTTCTGGATTGATGAATCTAGAGACTTTATCACTGGATACTAATAAAATTGATAAGCTACAAAGTAACCTGTTTGCAGATCTAAATAACCTCAAATCTCTGTTTATCTATAA
>JAJRQD010000309.1 GCA_024280435.1 archaeon
GTACCTCCTCTGTACCAATCTCTTGCAATAATTCACTCTTTCCAAGTGCTTCTATCGCCAATTTACGATTTCTCTTTATCCTATCCAGTTCAAATTTCTCTGCCTGTGCCAATTCAATCATCTCTTCATACTTATTAACGAAAGATAAATATAAAAGTTTTTCTACAAATTGTGGTTTTGTATTTTTAGTATTCATCTGAATTATCTTTCTCAAAAATTCTTTCTCCTTCTTTCCTGTTGAATAATACAACAATCCAAGGTTTTTTTCCAATACCTCAAGTTCATTGATCACAATCAGATAAATCCTAGTCTCATACTCCAACTGATAAATTCCAGGATCTATCTGTTTCTTGTTTACTTTCTCAAATACAGTATTTTGCGGTTGGGTGATAATTAACAGAGGAAATGTATCATCAATATCATAATCTGTTTTATACATGTACAGATATCTGTATGCATGTATCTTGCTGAGATCCCTGTACTCCAATCTATCAGAACCACTCTTGTACTCAACAATTATTATATTCCTACCATCCAACTGATAAACCTTGAATATTGGATAGAAACCGATTGAGGAGATCCTTGACATATCTGTGATCCTGACAATAAGATCAATCTCAAGTGGTAACTTACCAACTTTGATATCTTCAGCAATCTCCAGTACATCCTCAGTTGCCTCCTTAAAATAATACTTGAAAGATGCATCTATCGCCATAAATTGAATTAAAATTGATGATATATTAGTATTGTCAGTTTATTTCAATTATTGGAAAAAATAATATCATTAACTTCAGAAGACAAAATAGAATATGAAATCAACCATAAAAGTTAATTAGAAAATGTTATCATCTTATTTGTACAAACAAATTTTAAGTTGTGAATTTCACACGCTCTGTTGATGTCACCACTACTCCATTGAATCTAATACATTCACGGGGGCTACTTTTCCCATTTTTGCCCCAATAGTATATTTATCTCCACAGCTATTGCACCTGTGTACTCTGTTTGCATTATAGTTCCACAGTATGTCTGTGAGGTGTAGCCCTCATCTACAAACTCAATGTTAATTCCATATAGCTCACATTTACTCCTCAGATTGTCCTTGAATTTACAATATGTAGGTAACTATAATCTGTATTCACATAAAAAATTTGATATGATACACTGTATTAATTTGCTATGTGACAGATCTAACTCTATCAGATATAGAAAAAATAATTTCGAGTAATCGTGAATTGATAGAGGTGGTCACTACTGAGCATAATAACTGGGATCTTGGAATTCTAGTACATGGCCCGGAAGATAATTCAATGTATCTACTGTTCTATCTGAGATCCAGATTGGACTCATCAGTAATTATCTATGCTAGTCAACTAGTAAAATCATATCAAAATAAAAAACTGAATGAAATCAATGAACAAGCATTGAGAATAAATGAAATAGTCTTTCATAAACCTGTTCAAACGTTGATAGATAAATTCAGAATACTGAGTGATGAATTCTCTCCTGCATTAAAATTACTGGAAAAAGAGAGAGTCACAGACCTTGCTGCATTGCGAATAAGCTACGAAGAATTCAATGAATTAAGATTACAGGCGGATAAATTACAATTAAGCGGATTTGAGATAAAAATTCAAAAATCAATACAGAAAATTTTACCTGAAAGTAATTCAACAAGTATTATATTATCTCCTTTGGAGAATAATTCAAAATTATCTGTATTTCAGTATGATCTGTTGGCAATGATCAATGATCAACCATATTCAATCGATGAGATTGATAAACTTATTTCTCAGATGGATTCACTGATCAAATTATCAACTGGATATATAGAGCTAAGCTCTTTGAAAAATCTCAAAAAAATTATTGATAAATTAACTGGTGAATTAACATCATTGGATAACAATCAGAAATTAGCTATATCACAGGGTAATCAATTAGTTCTTAGAAAAAATATTCGTGATCTTTTGAATAAATACAATATTGGTATTGAACCTGCATTTGAATTCAGATATGATCAGATACTTGAGATTGAGAATATTGATATTTTGGATTCACTGAAGAATATTGATCTTATCCCATTTCAAGTGGAGGGAATTAAATGGTTATTATCTATTGCTATGAGAAAAATGGGTGGTATACTTGCCGATGATATGGGTATGGGAAAGACTATACAGACAATGGCTATGATTTCATATCTAGTGAGCAAAAATGAGATTGATAGACCTGTATTAGTGGTTACTCCACAGTATCAGAGCCTATTGCAATGGAAGGATGAATTCACTTCTAGAACTGATCTCAGTGTAGAGATTAGCTATGGTACTCCTTCCAGAGCAAGAAAATCTAAATTGAGAGAATTAAATGCTAGAAATGATATTCATGTGGTGCTAACAACTATCCAGACATTGAAAAAAGATGTTAATATATTAAAAGAGGTTGAATGGTCTGGTATCATTATAGATGAAGCACAGATAATCAAATCACCAGATAGTGTGTCTAGTATGAAATTCAGATCACTAGCCAAGAATGTGACTAGGAATAGACCAATATTCAGAATTGCATTGACAGGTACTCCAATTGAGAATTCATTGATTGATCTTTGGACTATATTTGATTTCATCATACCCAAGTATCTTCCAGGAATATCTGCATTCAAAGAACAATTTGGTACTAGATACAAGGATCTTGCCAAGAAACCGAATAGATTTGTGGATCTTGATAGGTTAGTCTATCCATTTATTATCAAGAGAAACAAGGAGGATTTTCTAGATTTACCTGCTAAGAATGAATTAAAAGTGTATTGCACACTTAGTAAATCGCAAATTGCTATGTATACGGCAACTGTTAACTCACTCAAAGATAATCTGTACGCATTCAGAGATCATAAAGATCCTAAATCTATAATCACACGTAGTTCACATATATTCTCCACTATTATCAAGTTGAAGCAGATATGTGATCATCCATTCAGCCAGAAAGAACTGTTCAATTATAAATCAGTAAATATTGCAGATTCTAATAAAATACTATCTCTAGTATCAATATTAAAGAAAATCAGAGATAAAAATGAAAAAGTACTTATCTATACGCAGTATATCAATGTGGGCAAGATAATTCAGAAAGCAATAACAGAGACTTTTGGATACAAAGCTTCTTTTTACAATGGAAAAATGTCTCCATCAGAGCGAGAAATTGTAAGAAAATCATTTCAGTCAGATAAATCAAGATGGGTACTTATACTCTCTTTAAAATCAGGTGGAGTTGGATTGAATTTACAAGCTGCCTCTCATGTAATACATTTTGATAGATGGTACAATCCTGCAGTGGAGAATCAGGCAACTGACCGGGCATACAGATTTGGCCAGGAAAAAGAGGTATTTGTACACAAAATGATTACCAGAGGAACAATAGAAGAGAGGATTGATGAGATACTAGAGGATAAATTACAGCTAAGTGGGATTTTGAATACTAGATTCAGAGAAGGGCAGATCTCGCAGCTGAATGATGAGGAACTGATGAGAATACTGAATTATAATTATTGAATAAAATTTTAATGGAATTAATTTGAAAACAATTGAAAAATTGTATAGACTAAATGAGCTATTGAAATTGTTTAAAGAGACATTATTGTATATTCAATTTTATCACTTACTGAGATGTTAAACCAACTATCCCCTCTATCATGATATCTATTTAGCAATGCAACATTAATCACCATTGTATTATTAATTATTGAATAATTTCCCCCATAATCATGTACATGTCCACAAATTACAAGTTTTGGTGATTTATTATTGATGAATTTTATAAGTGCCTTGGATCCATAATTGGTCTCTGGATCGCGAGCTATGGTATCATTTATTCCAAAAGGAGGAGAATGTGATAAAACAATATCCACCTTGTCTATTTTCTCCAGATATTTATAATATTGTTCATCCTCACTTGGTCCTGTAATATTATGGTCCTCAATTGGAAATGGATGACCCATTATTGTGTATCCATTCACCTCTACTATCTCCCCATAATCTAGAATTGTCAATCCTGCTGTATCTCCAAGATCTAGTGGATCATGATTTCCGCGGACTACAATCACATCTATCTTGAATTCTTTTAATATTGAAATAACCTCTGTAGGATCACCATTGCTAAGATCACCTGCCACAAGCAAGAGATCAAATCCATCAAGTAATTTCTTCAGATTGTTTAAATTCTCAATATCATCATGTATATCAGATATTGCTGCAATTCTCATTAAAATTGAATGTGCTAATATATACTAAAACTAGATGTAAATTGAATATAATTATGTAGAAATATTATTTATTCAAATTAATTTTAGGTATCGAAGTGTGAATATAATAACATAAGATTATATCAAATAACTGAATAAATGGGTATATGGAACTTGAGATAATAAATTTGTACAGTAATGAATCCATCAGGGATACTGGATTGATTGGTGACCATGGACAGAGTTTTCTATTCAAAACCAAAGAAAATCAGATACTACTTGATGTGGGTGCAAAAGGAGATATTTTACTCCATAATATGAGAATACTGGGAATAGAGCCCAATGACATTGATAAACTGATACTCTCACATGGACACTATGACCACACAGGTGGATTACCTGAATTTCTTGATGCAAGAACTGAACCGATAGAGATAATTGCACATCCCTCATTATTTGAGAAGAAGAGAATAAAAATGTTATTATTCACCAAGTATATTGGTGTGCCAGATCTCACAGATGAGCAGAGAACTAAGATGAATATTACCCTCTCCAAAGTTCCCAAGGAGATAATACCTGGATTATTCACCACCGGTGAGATCGGGGATCGTGGAGAGAAAGACGGAAGTGAGCCAACTGCACAGCATTTTGTGGATGGAGAATGGAAGATAGATCCGGTATGGGATGATATCAGTGTGATATTGGCAACAAAAGAGGGACATGTGGTTGTAACTGGTTGTAGCCACGCAGGCATACTGAATATACTAAATCATACCAAAAAACAGTATGATCAACCAATAAAAGCTGTGATAGGTGGTACTCATATGGTAAGATATTCTCATTCTGAGGTTGAAGATACAGGAAATTTATTTCTGAATAAATATGACAATCCAGAGCTGTATCTAAACCATTGTACTGATAAATTACCCACTAAGCTTATTAGACAAACTCCGAGTACTAAGATACTAAAAGATTTACTAGGAGAGAAAGTAAGAGAGTGTAAAGTTGGAACCTCTCTGATATATAATATTTGATTAATAAAATTTCAGTAATCATAGTGATAAAACTTATTTATTGAGAAATTGAAAGTACAATATATATTTCTGTGAATTTTGTGAAGAAAATAAAGTAGATGATAGTCTAACTATTGAATTATTTGGTGATCTAATTGGATTCTGTTCTGAGAATTGTGTAAATGAATATAAGGAAGTTTTATCACCCAAAATTCAAGAAGAGCTTCTAAAAAAATTAGTCATACTGAATGACTTATTTTGCTGTGAAAAACTAAAATATAGGAAAAAATATGGAAATCTAGTATGTGTAAACTGTGGAATAGTATCTGATGAGTTAATTTATGATTTAGGACCTGAATTTCGCAAAAGAGAGGGAGTATCCCTGTTACAACTTGAGAAAAGTTATAATTTATA
>JAJRQD010000310.1 GCA_024280435.1 archaeon
TACAGCTTCGTATCATTTAACGCTATATCTGATATCATATTGCAGTATTCTGTTGTCCGAGATATTTCAGTGATAGCATTTAAATTTTTAATATCTAGCACTGAAAGACAATCCATACCATTTCCCACAATGGCAATGTTGTTTTGAACTACAACAGATAAAGCATTAATATCAGTATAGTTCCCAGCTTGAAATGTGTTTATTGGGTCTGAGATATTGAGTATAATTAACCCCATCTCTTGATTTGGAATAAAAACCAGATCTTCTTGGACTGCAACTCTATCAAATACTCCACCCTGAAAACTGGTTAAATTATACCTATAAATTAAAACAGGATTTTTTCGATCTGAAATATCTACAATATCCATCCCCCTTATATTTCGTGATAAGTAAGCGTATGATCCATTTACTGTGATTGCGTCAATTCGAATCGAACCATAAATATCGGGATTACCATAAATTCCAACGACTAGTGGATTATAAATATCCGTGAAATTCATTATTACTAATCCACTATATCCAGTGGCTAAT
Organism: archaeon; assembly: GCA_024280435.1. GTDB lineage: Archaea > Asgardarchaeota > Heimdallarchaeia > Heimdallarchaeales > Kariarchaeaceae > JAJRQD01. The sequence goes on from JAJRQD010000310.1 coordinate 532, forward strand.
AATACAAATTCATCTTGAACGAAAACATCATACACATAGTAATCCTCAAAATCTAGTATTGTACTCATATTATATGGATCTGATATATCCACTATACTCAAACCTCCGAACATATTAGCAGAAAAAAGCCGTGTACCATTTACATATATCTTTTCAGAAAGCCCTTTTCCATCCTCAATATTTGATAAAAGAATTGTATTACTTGTTTCAAAAAATTCATAGATTTCTACACCATCATCAAAAAGAGTGGTAAACATAATATTATCAACAATTGTAAATTCACTGATATCTGAGGCTATATTGATAGAAGAGTGAATTGTGATGTTTTCAATATCTGTAACATTGTAAATTAACACTTCATTATTATATCCCATTGATGCGGCTAAGAAATTGCTACCAATGTTCAAATCATATACAGGGCCAGACATTGTTAAAGTTGACTGCAAAATTGGATTTTCAGGTGATGATACATCTAAAAATTCAATTTTTGAATTTTTACCAAGTAAAAATAAATCGCCATAACTACTTGTATCATAGAAATTATCGGTTGTATAATTATAAACATTTAATATAGCATTAGGATAAGAAATATCATATATGAATATCATATCATTCAGTGGTACGTAAAGATAATCTCCAATTAGAGTTAGATCATTTGGAGACATGTTTTTAGTGTTTAGAGTTGTTATATATACTGGTTTTGATGCATCAGAAACATCAATCACTGTAACGCCTAGATTCCAATTTGATACATATGCAACTGAATTTTTTACAACAATATTACTATGAGGTTTACCATTACTGATACTATAAGACCCTATTTGTTTTATCTCATATATATTTGAAATATCGTAAATTACAAATCCATAGAATATTTTAAGAACATATAAATAATTTCCTTCAATGAAGACGTCTATTACATCTCTATCAAGTTTTATATTATCAATCAAAATTGGGTTATTTAGACTAGAGATATTGTAAATATCTAAACCTCCATAACTATCAGCTAGGAAGATTACATCATTTTTAATTTGTAAGGTTCTTGCAGAACCTTTTTTTGGTAAATTATCCATCTGTGTGAATTCATAGGACAAAAAATCTAAAGATAATTCATTATTTTGGATAACATTTATTTCTGTATTAATATCAGGTTTTGATTTTATCCCTGATGAGTTCACAAACAATGAACTCAATGATACAAGTACAATCATGATATATGGAAGGTATATTCTTTTTCCCATTAAATTAATCAAAGCAAAATATTATTAAAAATCTATGGAATTAAATTAAGCAGTGTTACAATTTTTACAAAATTATTAGTACGAAATTTATTTTTTCAAATCCCAATGATAACTCATGCATAATGCATTGTTATTTGAGATATATATGAAAATCCAAAATAAAAGATATAGTATTAAATACAATGAACCACCGAATTTCACATTGACTTAATGCCTATGGGAAAAAGTTTTAATTGAATAAACACTATTTTTTTTTTAGTATGAAACTGAAGGTAGATGTTCAAAGGATAATTCATGAATGTTTAACAGATCTTCCAGCTAGTTTGAATTCTGAGGAGATACTGGGGGAAATAGAGCTCACTATGGATATTGAACCTACTAAACGGTTTAGTTATCTTGATGAGAAATATGAGAAAAATTGGACGATAACTATTTTCAGAAAAATATGGAGAAAAATTGAATTAATCAGATTTTTGAAAACAACCTATTCTATATATCAGGGAGATCCTGTCAAAATAAACTTCAAAGGAGTGAGAAGACTAATCAAGAATGTGATCCCGAATAATGATAGATTAATTACAATTGAGATATCAGCAAACCCGCAAATAATAATGATCGCACAGGCGTATGATAAATTCCCCACAATTATGGATAAATTGGCAGCTCCAGCTCATGCAAAGGATGTGGTTTACTGGATACCCAAATCAGGATTACTACTGAGCAAATTACATGAGGATGCACAGGCAGAGAAATTTTTTGAATCACTTCAGCAACATGTCACTGGCAAACTCACACAGGTTAGATTGAGATCTATGGAGCTGACCAAATACTATATGAGGACTAAGAAGATCACCAATGTAAAGATCAGTACTGTATTTGAGATCACAGGCTTTGGAGGCCTGGATTATATGGAAATGAAAGGAACTGATATAAAGAAAGGGGTATATGGTCTGCAACAACGTCAGGAGATTGACATCAGAGGACTAGGAGGACTAGGCCCGAATGTTGAGATTGGATGTGATAATATACACCTGTATATTGGTTCCAAGATAAATCTGAAAGCTCTGGCAGGTATTGATATATTACTTGAAATAATAGATGACAAGGAATAGTCACTTCAATAGTTATAAATTCATAAGAATTACGACTTTTACTGTAAATATCTATATACTAGACGGATATTTTTCGAACATGACCAAATATAACAGGGAATATGTGGTAGATCTATGGAAAACCGGAGCACACGGTATAGAAGTGGGTATCAGAAAAGAGGATCAGTTGAGAGCTAAGAGTAGGCAATTCACCAAAGATATGGATATTATTGGTGAGGTAAAGAAAGATGGAGCAGAGAATGGATATATTGCTTTCAGAGAGGATCCATGGAAGAGAGAGCTACCAAATAAATGTGTGATACTGAAATATTTCAGTAAAAGTATTAATTGGAAGGCCTCGCTTGAACAACTGGTTGCCAAGTCAATCATGCAATCTCAGGCAGCAGATCTATCACTACCAACTTTCATGATCAATATATCAAAGACAGATTACCTGATTACTGTGGAGAAGATCAGAAGAAGGCCAAAAATGGGTAAGGATATGTTTGCATTCAATATTATTGATGAGGAGATGGTGGTCAATACTTTCTCTATAGAGACAGACAGGTTCAGCATCGGCTCAGATTGGTTTGTGTATGATCAGAGAAGAAATAAGATTGCACAGATAGATGGTGCAAAATTCAATATTGGTGGTAAATTCACCATAGAGATAGATACCACCAATGAGCACTATCACAAAGCACTTGATACAGTACTAATACTATTCTCAGCACTAAACAGGTATCTTGATGA
>JAJRQD010000311.1 GCA_024280435.1 archaeon
CCAAGAACTGTGCAGGCAAGAACTGTACAGAGAGAGACTGTGGAGTATGGACAGACCTACCAACCACCTGTTGAGGAAGTTGCAGTGGGCAAGTACTGTATCTCATGTGGAGCTGCAAATGCTGAGATAGCTGATTTCTGCAATAAATGTGGATCAAAAATACCAACTGTATAACATAACACTGAAAAACTAAACTATCATTAAAAACAGATGATTTCAAATCAATTGCAAAACTAAATCCATAGTCATAACAGATAATACCAACAGGAGTTGATAACTAATCTTTATAGAAATTGCCATAAGATAGATAAAATAAATATTATTTTGATTCCAGAAGGATAAATTTAACTGAATTGATAAGAACTTAAAATAGTAAAATTCTATTGATTTTTTACTACACTTTAATAATTGCATAGCTACTCACAAATGTATATATTGCAACTTTAATTTCTTTTTCCTCTTTTACAATTCCTAGGAATTGTAAAATCTTATTGTAATTATATCTTCTGTGTTTACCCTTAGTTCTGTAATCACTATTTAAATAATTGCTATCATCCCATCTCCTTAATGTTGAAATACTCACACCTGCTAATTTAGATACTTGACCAATGCTAATATACATAAAATAATATTATCATCAAATATTAAAAATATATGTCATCAAGAGCTATGGTTGATTTAATACTATAATTCGTCTTCTGAAACCAACAGTCGAGATAAATATCATACTAAAGCAAGCACACTATTTCATGATTTAAAAAAGAAGAAATATGGTAGAATATACACCTCTTACTATGTATTAGATGAAACATTCACATATTTGCAGAAGAAAATAAAAGATAAAAATTTCGTTTATAAACTCGCAAACCTTTGGATAATAGAGAATAATGGCTTTGCAAAAATTCTAACAATTGATCATAGTATTATTCAAAAAACTACCAAGTTATTCATTAAACAACAAATTCAAAGAAAAACATTAAGTTTCACTGATTGTACAAATGTAATTCTTTGTCAAGAAAATAATATTTTGACTATTGGTGGATTTGATGAGGAATTCAATCAGTATTTAGATTGTGTATCGGTATAAGTGATGTAGGATAAATAGTTGTTAAACTTTTTTTCGATCTGAATTAAATTTATTTTTTGTTCTAGATAAATAACTATGTAATTAACCCATCTGTTTTCTTTGCTGAAAAAGTATCTCCACCCAGTTTATTTGATTTCTGAAAAACAATTAAGGAATATAGACAGACCTACCACCTGCTGAGGAAGTTGCAGTCGGTAAGTACTGTACCTCATGTGGAGCTGTAAATGCAGAGATAGCTGATTTCTGCAATAAATGTGGATCAAAAATACCAACTGTATAACTATTAATAACACTGAAAAACTAAACTATCATTAAAAACAGATTCTATTTAATTTTTACTAGCTTCTAATAATTGCATAACTAACTCACAAATAAATGAATTGCACACTCTATTTGATTTTGTATAATACTATGTGATTATTATTTCCGCTTCAGCCCCAATACAGATTCATCATCTAAAGTCTCAATATTTGATTTATTTAACAAATTTTTGAGTTCTTCAAATGTCTGTCTATCAGGAAAACCAGATATGAGCATTGTATCTTCGATTATAGTGAATTCAATATTTGGATTTACATCAAAGGAATAATTTATGTATTGATCACTATTGTAGATTATCTTTTTATCTTTATTGTTAAACCATGTCCTCTCCTCAGTATTGTTTCGATTGTACCTTCCTAGAATCATCATCATAAAAAAGGTCCTTATTATTCCTGTGAATTTTGTGGACAAACTTTCTCGAAGGATTATCAGAAAAATGCTCATATCTTAGGTATACATGGGCATGATAACAATAAACCCAGAAGTAAACAACAAGAGCAGAAGAAGAGAAAGAAGAAGAGGAATAAAAAGAAATATCGAGGTTTCTATTGAGATATCAAACTCAAAACAATATAACGATTAAAATTTTCAGACTAAATTCCCATTCATACAATTTTTCAGAGATAGTATTTCAATACAATTGACAAATAAAGGGAATAGGAGATTGTATTAATGGAAATAAAAGTGTTAAATGGAACGTATGAACCAGTACATGAAAGGGAGTGGGAGCAATTAGAGGAGATCTATAATATTTGTAAAACGATAGTAAGTCCTCATATAAGATTCATATATTTATTTTTAAATGTTGAGTGGCCACAAACTGAAACAGATGTTATTTTATTCACAAACAAAGGAATTGCAACTATTGATGCAAAATCTTGGCAAGGCACTATTACAGGTAATGAAAATAGTCCAGTATGGAGAGTTGACGGATCTCCAATGAAAGTCAATGTTTATGCTCAATGTAATAAGCAGAGACGTGCAGTATCCACTAAACTGAAAGATAAAAAGGGTCAATTAGGATTAAATCATGTTGATGATTATCTTCTGAATAGAATCAAGGCATGGGGATATTTTTTACAGGATAGTAGCTATGATAGAAGCCAAATGCACACTAGTCGGTATATGTGGTTTGATGTAATAACAAAACATAAATTGACACGTAAAGTTCAAAGGCTAGATTCAGGTTTTCAGCTTAGAGAAATTCACATCAATAAATTCGCTCAGATTATAGATTTAGAAGAAATAAACCCTGAAGTGTATTTTGGCCAAAAAATTATTGAATTGAGAGAGGCTCAACAAATTGAAAAATCTGATATTGAACAGGATCTACAAGAATTAGCAAAAGGTTGGATAACAAAGGAAAATATTGTTCTAAAATATAATGTACAGTCAATTTCTACCCACAAAGAAGTAAGCTATACTCCTCTGTACACAAAGGACATTATCAAAGACAAAGATAACAGAACTCAAGATTCTGAAAAATCGGATATTATTTCTGAACTCAATTTAATTGAAAGATATTATACTTGGATTATAGGTAAACCTGGATCAGGAAAATCTTCTCTCACAAAAGCTTATTTCAAGAAAGCTATTGATAAATTCATCAATCAAAAAGATTTGAATTTCCCGATATTAATTGAAGCGAAGAATATACGATCAAATGTATCTGTTACAGAGATTAGCAATGACTTTACAGATGATTTTCGATCAAAAATTAATGTTTATGAAGAAATTGGGAAACTAGATATAATAATTGATGCAATAGATGAAGCAGAATTAGAAAACCATACCATGATAACCAATTTCCTCAAATACCATTTAGGAAAGAAAAATAATATTATAATTACCTCCAGATGGATTGAGGGCGTAATATTTAAAGAAATAGATAATTACATTGAACAACTTGAGAAAGAGAAGAAATATGGTCACATTAATCGATTAAAATTGGAAATACTTCCAATGGACAATGACCATATAAAACATTATATTTTGGAAAGGATGGCGGAATTCTCAGATCAAGATCTAGAGGATATTATTGAAAAAATTGAAAAGGTACAAATAGATAAAATTCCTCTTTGGATTGATCTGCTTACTGATTATTGGATTTCAAGACCAGATGTAACTCAAACTTCTGAAATTAAATTACTTGCCCATTGGATTGAAAATTCTAGAAGGAAAAAATCAAATCTTTCTTCTGTATTGGATGATGTTGAGCAAGTAGCGTTTTATTCATATTATCCAAAAATATCAAAAATTATTTCACAATCATGGATTTCCAGTAAAACAAAAAACCAGGTGTTTGAAATACTTCGAGATATAGGTTGGGTCGTCCCTTCTGGAAAACATGGAGGTGAAAAATCATATTCATTTGTGCATTTTCGCCTTCATGAATATCTAGCGGCTCGATATTTATGGAAGAATTGGGATCTTCTATCAAAACAGATTTTTGATCCTTATACAGGTTTACTCTCTCAAAGAAATAAAGAAATTGTTTTTGAATTGGCATTTGAGGATGCTATACGGGTTGATGGTGAAATAACTGATACATTAATTGAGAGAATCATCAAAATTGCATTTAAAGTCACAGCTGAAAAAGAGGTATTTGCGTTTACTGATCTTCGAGATCCATTTCTAGCAATATTTCTTTGGGCAATTATTGGTAAACCAAAGAATAATCAAATATCAACATTAATTGAATATCTGAAGTTATTTTACAAATATTACTTTCCAGGTGATAAGCACTCAGATTTTCGAAACTGGTTTGATTTTAATAAGGTGTTACGAACTTTGTATATCGGGGATTTAACAGATTTAATTATTTATCGAGATTATAATTACTGGGATACCGATCTCAGAAATATGAAACTACCATATAAACTACAAACTTTGTTTCTGGATTCAATTATCAAAGAAGTAGCAGATCTCAACCAAGAGGAGGATTTTGCTACACTTCAGTTGGTTGTCAATCACCACCCAAACCCCAAAAAATACTTGAAAGAATTAACTAATTTTCTTGAATTACCTGAGCTCAACGAAAATACACGTGGTGGGATATTTGCTCTAACATCTAATGTTGACAAGAAGTTTGCAGCATCAATCTTCTTCAAATGGCTACAATCAAAAGATTTTGATAAATTAAAGTCAATTAAGTATAATTTTCCAACTCTTTTCGAGTTTTACACATATGATGAGTTTATTCCAAATCTCATCAATACAGATGATCTAGAATTTAGAAATTATGTGATGGATAGATTATTCAGCATCTGTTATCATCCACACAGGCAAAAAGAGCACCCTGATTTAGAAAAATACCTCTCAGAAATTATTCCTGATGAAGATATTCCACAATGGTTTGAAAATGCAAAACAGGCAATCTTCTATAACGAAGATGAAGATCTCTGGAAAGGTGGGGCGAGACAAAGAATTTATGACTGGTTAATTGATAAATATTCTCTCCCAGAAATATTTGATGAACTTCAAGTATATCGTTTACATTTTTTAGCTGATGATATTGTTTCTAAATGGCACAAGCCAATTTCAATTGAGGATAAAAAGAAGGCCTTACAGTTTTTGGGAAACTATAAGGTATTATTAAATGAGAGCAATTTCGATAAATTGTTGAAATCTAAAGACGATGAAATTGATATAACAAAATCCGAAGAGTATCTAACCTATATGACAATAAATAACCAGGAGATAAATCTCGAAGATTTATTTATAAATCTTGAGGAATATAATTTAGAAGATCAGGATACCTATACCTATCTTTACTCATTTGCACAACTCTTTTCATTTGATACTGTGGAATCCAACAATAAACTGATTGAAATTATGAAAAAAAACCCTAGGTTTTTGAATAATTTTTGGTTTAATGGAAATGAAGAGGAGAAAAAGAAAGTAAAACAATTAAATCTTGATCGACTTGTTTTAGATGATACAGAAATTTTTTCATGGTATTTGGAGTACATAGTTGAGAAAGGTGATGAAAGTGAGGGTGAATTACTTACTGAAGTTTTCAATGGAAATGACTTAGCTTTGAAAAAATTGGCTATGTTTGCTTTATCTTATGGGAAATTTGGTAAACTTCGTAGATCTTTTATCCCACAACTTATGAAGGAAACAGATCCCGAGATTAGAAAATCAGTTAAAAGGATACTTCTATCAGACATTTTTGTTGATCCTTCATCAAATAAAAAGAGGATCGCGCTTAAATTCTCTCAGATGTGGGAGGACAATCAGATTCGCCCAGATTTCAAGCGAATGAGGTATAACAATCCAAGTATAGATCAATCTTTATTAACATGTGTGTTAGGTCTTCAGAAGCAGTTTGAAAGAAAGCTAATTAAACTCTATAATATTGATAGTACATTGGATATGCATTCCATGATTATTAGCAATGATGATAGCAAAAAATTCATTGAACTGTACCTAGATCATCCAATTCTCAAATCATCTGTAATCGCTAAAGAAAATTCAAAGCATTTCATAGAATTAATAGAAGTTGACAACTTGAATGAAGATATCCTATATAACCTGATTTGTCTTGAAGACTTATTATTTGCAGGTTCAATTGAATTTTCCTCAGTACACGAATATCTAAGTAATCTTACCAATCATGAGTTATCGGTTATAAAAGCCCAAGCACAATATCTCATCTTTGCTCATAGTGATAAATGGATTGAGGTAGTAGAAAAATTGGGAAATGAAATCCAAGTTGATATCCAATCAATGTGGTATGGTATATCTTCCAGGAAAAATATAAGTAAGGATGAGCTTGAATTTCTAATGAAATCCATTGATCCAAATAATATCTTAGTTTTTGTCGCTAAGGTCCTTCCTGTATCATTGTTGCACAATGAAATTCTTCTAAGAATGTTGGATAACTTCCTCCAATCATCTGACCAGTTAATTGAAAAACATATGTGGAAAATGATCGATCACACTTTTTCAGATATTCGATTCCAATTCCTTCTTAAGGCTGTTAGTATATATTTTAGAATTGATCATCATTCTATAATTTATTTCAATCATATGGCTGAATGGATAGAGATATTCGCCGATCATTATTCATCGAAAATACCAGATCAAAAACTTAATCATCAATTATTCAAGAAATTAAGTGAAGAAAACTTAAATCATCTAAATCCACATGTACAACTAACTATGGCAGATTTTCTAATTGAGAAAAATTATGAAACATATCATAATCTAGTTCAATCAGTAGACAATCCAACCATGGATGATCTAAATTTCATGCTAAGTCACCTAGAAAAGATACCTTTAGATATTCAAAACAATACAATAACAAAATCATGGGACCTAATCAAAGAAGATCCTCAAGATCAGAAAAGAAATGGAATGTTAATTCTATTGATAAACAGAATTCAATCGATACATGGATTTGATGGTTTAGTAGTGTTGAGTGATATTATGGCTCAGTTTGATCTTACATTAAATAATTCTTCAATTTGGGCATACTTCCCACAAATTGACAAAAAAGTATGGGAGAAACTTGAAATTATCAATGATGTCTTTGATGTAGGTATGGATGAATTCTGGAATTGGTTGCTGAATGTTGAAAAAGATGATCAAAAGAAAATTCCACTTTATAGATTGCAAAAAGGAAAGTTATTCGAATTGTTCATAAAAACTATCGAATTTGATGGCAAGAAGGAAGGTGTGAAGTCAGTGTACTGGACACTTTTTTATCTCTTGTTTGACAAATATTATGTCTCTAATACTAGCATTTGGGTTGAAATTGACAAATTAATCTCAAACAACGAAAGTTAAGATTAGAAAGCTAGGAATTAAATAATTTTTTGGATTTTATAATAATTGAGATTTAATTATTTTTCTAATGTTGATTCAGCTATTTTCTTAACAAAATTTATTGTATTATCATATTTTGATGAGATTTCAGGTGTAATTGGACAAAACTGAGAGAAATATTCTTTCATATATTCTGTATTGTATTTACTCTCACGAACCCAATTTACACATAATGTAAGTCTTGGTCTCATATTTTTTAATTCTGGATCATGTCCAATCCAATAAGTTTGAATATTCACAGGTTTTTTATATTTAAAATATGCTGAAGGGGACATAATTATTCCAATCCAATTTGATCTTTCATACCACGATGCTGCCTCATCAACAGCAGGTCCAATAAAAATATTTTCTTTTGTTTGAAATTCACCTAAACTTGTTGCTCCTCTAAACAAAATGTTTCTTTCTAATCCTCTAATCAAAAAATCAGATGCAATTTCACCATGTAGTTCTAGGACTATACCATAATTAAGAGGATCACAGAATGTATAGAAAATAATTGTATCGGAGATACTAATTACTTTTGTTTCGATATTTTCACCTTTTTCTGTAAATTTACTATATTGTTTTGTTATATCATTTACTTTATTTTCAGAAATAATATCCCACAAATTGTACATAGAGTTTATGTTTGTTTTTCCTTTCCAGCCTAAAACATCTAACAATGTAATTACACCTTCTTTAAATGTTTTAGATTGAGGTTTATCCTCAACTTGAGGTTCTGATGATCCATTAATGGTCATCAAATATTTCTCCAAAGTGATCCGATAGGTCTAGATCTCTCAGTAACAGTAACCCATTCACCAAGATCATTTAATCCTTGTTGCACCTGTTCAGAAGTTAAACCTTCATCTGCTGCTTTTTGCCAAAGCTCCTCGAAGAAATAAAACAAACCACTTGGGTAATTAACATAATCTTGCTTAAATACTTTCATTAACCCTTCTTTACCATCTTTTTCACTTTGAATTTTATTGCTTATATATTGGATTATCCAACCATCAGAATTCCGAATTATACTACAAACCTCTTTATGGCCCCACCTCAATGTATAATACGGGAATTCAAATTCTAAATCAAGGGTTATATCTTCAGGATCGTCATTTGCATTTCGGTCTTTTATAAATTTTAATAGATCCTCAACTGAATGAGTATGATCATAAAACTCTATATTATTTGGTTCAACACCTCTATTTTCTATCATATAAGCATGATGTTTAATTTCAATTCCTCGTGCAGTCAATTTATTATGAAGATCAAATGCCATATCCCTCATTTTATTGTAATTCAATTGATAATCATCCATTGATAATGTGCGATTTTGAGCATTTTCCAAAACTTTTTTCCATTGTGCGCAAAGGTCATCATAAATAACTTTTTCTTCTTCATTTAATCTAATTGGTTCGCCCATATTAATTATATCCTTGTATTTACTATTTTTAATAGATAATAAGCTATTAAAACATTTTCTATTGAAATTTATCAATAATCCTTTTATTAAGTTGTTATTTGAAATGATTTGTTTAACAAAATAATTAGGACAAAAAATAATTTTAACGGTTGGATAATAAATTTAATTGGGACGATTAATAACTTTAACAAACAAAAACATCAATATTAATAAAAGTCAATTCACTAAACATTGAATTATGGAAATTCATGCTGATCTTCATGCACATTCTGCATTTGCAGGTGGTGCAAGAGCTGGAGGTACTGATGAGAAAAAAATTCGCAGGAGATTTATTGA
>JAJRQD010000312.1 GCA_024280435.1 archaeon
AACTAGTTGCCACCGGAAAGGTGTAGGCTGAGTACAGATAAATTAAGTTGATCAAGGCGTTAAAACGACCAGTCACTACCTAAATAAATAAACATCAATTCATTAATTCATATCGATTTAGTTGATACTACAGTAAACCGATTAATCAGTCATAGTACGCCTAGTTTTTTTTATTGGATAGTAAATTACTTCAACTTTCCACATTCATTGAATTTATTTTTGATCAGAAAAAACTAGATGATACAATTATTTTTTAATTGATTATACTCGTTTCAATGTTATTCTATTCACATCTATTTGTATTTGCGTTGTATGTAGTACCATATGGGCACCATATTGGAGTTGAATCAACTGGGGTCTTCCATATTTCACTGTCAGGAGATGATGTTGCTGAAGCATCACCTGTGATAACAGTATAACTATACGGTTTATTAATATTATAGATGTAATTTGCACATCCACTACTCCAATACCAAAATGGTTTTGCCTCAAAATTTAGGTAAATCTGCATTAAATAGTCGAATGAGTTTATATAATTCATATCTCTTATCATCTTATTTGTATCAAGTTTTACTAGGTCTGTGACGGCAAAATAACTTGTCCCTAATGTTTTAACATCATAAATTGATTTAACAATACCCTTCCAATTACTTCCATAAGTAGTTGTGAGTTTATTTTGATGTGTAAAAGTAAGATCTGAAATTGATCCTGATCCAGAAACAGATGCTCCAAATCCAATAGATCCTTTTTTACCTGATGCATCAATTTTACCTGTTATTTTCATATCTGTGACATCTGCACTGTATGCTGTATTTGATAAAACCTCATAATCATTTACTGCTTGGGTAGTAAGGGGATATGCCCGTGAGTAAAGGTAGTAATACATATCATCAGGATAAAAAGTTTTTGTGAATGATACCGTTTTTGTATTCTGACAAAATATACCACTTTTGATAGAAGATGAGAAAGTGTAGGAATGTGATGACATTTCCACATCAACCTCAACAAATGTTGCAGTTTCACCACCGGTAGTTGATAAATAATATATTTCATCTACTGCTCTTAGACGAACTTTTGCCTTATTGGTTAAGTCAATCCCATCTGATATTTTATGGGGATCTATATAATCGTTATATGAATAGGCAGATACATTATTAGTAGAAATACCCATAATAAACTATCATTAAAAACATTAACGCAAATAAAGACCGAGTTTTTAGTTGTTTAATTTTTTTCATAAAAATTATTCCTTTATAACTGAGCTATATTTTTTATTTTTAGCTCTAAGGTATATTCGATTGTATATTATTTATAAGTGTATTGGGTGATTTTTTCAAATTATCCTAAATTTATTGTGAATTTTATTAATAATTGTGATTTTTAAAAATAGAATATCAAGAAATATCAACTGATAATTGCTATAATGTAATTATTTGTCTCAAAGCCGGTATCGATTTTAATAAAATAAGGGATTATTTCATAATTATAGAATAATATTTTAATATAAAGTGTGCACTGATTATTTATGTCATACCGACTTAATTTCATAATTATCTCATTAATATTATTTTTTCCTGTTATAGTTCCAATTTCTGCTGAGGTTCAGGCTAGTGGGAGTACAACTGTAAGAGAGATTGATTATTCATCAATAATCACATTATCTCAAGATAAAATAATAGGAAATATAAATACACAAATATTTGCAAATTTAGAAATAATTTTAGATGCAGTAATTTTTGAAAGTTCATTCAATATTACATTTGATACAATAGATCTAAAAATAATGAACAAAGATTATACTGACATTATTTCTTCAATCTGGTTTGAGAGAGGAATTGATTTTAATGAGACTAATACAAGCTATCCTACATATAATATAAATATACCATTTAATTTTACTCCAAAGCTATTACCAGAAGATACAATTGCTGCTTTTGATATTGAAATTAGAGGTACTTATCAGGGTATTAGCAACAATGAATCTATTTATCAATCTGGTACTCTAGCAACCCTTCGTTTCAGCTCTAATATACAATATATCGCAGATGGGTATGAGGAGGAACCTTTTATCACTTTGGATACAACTACAAAAGTAATATTGCTAACCCTTATTTTGATCATACTTTTTATTACAAGGATCACTGTTCGCTATATAAAAAAAAAATTTGACAAAAACATAAATAACCACTTGGAATGATTTTATGAATTACTATAATATTTGGTGGACAAAAACTCGTACGTCATATAAGAGAATTGCAATATTCATTATTATTATATCAATAATAACGATATCTCTTGGTTTACTGGGCGATAGTTCATCTCAAGCACTTATTGATGCGAATAATCTCTCTACAAATTCTGATATGAGGATCTCTGCAACTACCACCGGTGATGTGCTTAAATATATTGAATCAATAGATGAAATAAAAACACAATCGGTATTGAATAAATTTGAGGATAATAAAGTTGCTGTGAGTAAAATTAATCGATTTCTGTCTATTCAATCTTTTTTATTTGAGGAGAGAATAAATGATAGTTTAAAGGCATTAGCAGATCAAAGACAAGTTATCTCATTCACATATTTGATTGATCAATTAACTTGGTCGAATTTAAAATTGGATTCTGATTCTGATGTAATTTTTGCATCCAAGGATGGATACATAAGAAATATCAATGATACATATTATTCTGCTATTGGTAATAACGTAACGTACTCTTTTTCATCAAATAATAGTATAGAGGTAACTTGGATAGAATTAAATAATTTATTATTAAAAAATGATATACGCAGCTCATCAGATGGAATTGTTCTGGTAAAAATCCAAGAATTTTATCAGAATGTTGGTAATCCTATTCCACTGTGGGATTTCAGTATTTCAATGCATTTATCTATATTTTTTGATTATAAAAATATTGATCTTACTGATATCAAATCGATAATAACCAGAACAAATAGATTATTTGATGAATACTATCTTACCCTGAATAATAGAACAGAATTCTCATCTATCACCATCAGTATTCCTGCAAATGATAAACTAATTCTATTCAGAGAGGAGTATCTGTATCATTTTCAAATATACGCCATTCTTTTGAACCTTTTATTATTTTTGATGTTGAGGTATGGAATTATAATACTAGTATCATTAATAAATGATGTGAACAAATTTACAAAAAAAATAAATTTACTCAATTTCAGAGACTTTAGCTCCAAATCATTCAGAAGAAATATTTTATTAATATCAATTTCAATTTTCATTTTTGCTTACTATTTAATTTCACAGCTAATACTATCAGTACTTGCTTTAATTATTCCAACATTTTTCATAAAATCTTTTATTGAAATCGCTCTAATTCTTTATTTATTCAATACTGGATTGTATCTTTTCAAACAGTTCCAATCTGAAATAAATGCATTCACAGTATTGATATTTATCTTCTCAACGTTATTTATCATAATAGAGTTTAATTTAACAAATAATATAATCGTAACTAACCTACTACTTCAAGCAGTAGTTAACTTCCTGTTACTATCTACATTTTCTGCTTTAAAACAAATATCAGATGATTACCTGATAAAAAGGAATTTGAGGATATTGAATAAATTTCCATCTATTTATTTATTATTAGTCCCTACAAATAAAAAGAAAATAATCCATAATTCTATTTTTATTTTATTTCTTGTACTTGTGATGTTGAGTTCAATTTTTATTACTAATATTGATTTACAGGAAGATATAGTGGATTATCAAATTGGGTCAAACCTTGTGGTATCTGGTTTCAATAATATCACTGAGGCAGATAATTGGGCGATAGATCACGATCTCAATAATTACACTATTAAAACAGAAGCAAGACTATATATCCTTGTAAATGGAATAAATTATCAATTAAATGTACAGGGTATTGAATATAGGATGTTTGGAGAGAATCACTATTTTAGTGATTATACAAAGGAGAAAATCAACTTGATGCAAGATCTAGATTCAATATTAATTGATGTTAAATCAACTAAATTATTTGAAATAGGCCAAAATCTTTTGTTTGAAAATCATATCAAATCCAAAAGGATTGAAACAAATATAGTCAGCTCAGTTGATTTTTGGCCTGGATTCATTCCAATGGAAGGACAGAAAACGGATCCTTATTTCATCACATCACTATCTCTATTTCAACGATTAGTCAATTTAACCACGGAAACAGCATACATCAGTTATTCTATTGCATCGATGGAAAATAAAAATATTTTAATTAATGATACAGGGGATATGAGAATTGATGTAAAATTCAGAGGTGATTTGATATCTGAGAATATCAACCTGCAATCAATTATAAAGTTGGAAACTACATTCAAAATTCTTTATATAATCATATTGATATTTGTGTTTCATATGATCCGTATGCAATTTATCTCTAATCTAAAACCAGTAATGAATGAGTTGTACACCATTGGATATACATTGCATGCAATCAGACGTACATTAAATATAACTTTGTTATTGCAAATAGTCTATTCTCTCATATTAACTGCAATATTATTTGTTTCTATATTTTCATCAATTACAAAATATATTTATTTTAGAACGGATATTCCATTTTTAAAAATCAGTTATGACTTCACATACTTGTTTATTGCAGGTATTTTATTTGGGATTATAATTATCATGGGAAATATTAAGACAAATCATGTTGAGAGGTGTATTCTAGATTGAAGTCAGAGGTTCTCATTCAACTGGATGAATTATTCTTTTTTTATAATCTTACAGCTAATAAGAAATTACCTGTTATAAAAGGTATATCCTTTAAAATAAATGCAGGCCAATTGGTGGGTGTATTTGGTCCAAGTGGTAGTGGAAAAACCACATTACTCGATCTGATATTGGGAAAAATAGAACCTCTGAGTGGAAATATCAACATAAGTGATGATTTAATCAGTTATCTCCCACAACAACCTGAAAAATTATTAATCTCACATATGTCTGTTGAAAACTGGTTACAATTTATTAGATCTAAATCAAAATTGGGAAATTCACAATTTAATGAATTATTGGATGAAATACTGAATGATTGGGGGATTAAAGAATTTAAACTGCAAAAAATCGAAAAATTGAGTGGAGGTCAAAAACAACGATTAAGTCTTGCGTCAGTTCTACTTCGTGGTTCAAGGATATTATTGTTAGATGAACCCACATCAATGGTACATCAAGAAATGAAGAAGATAATAATTCAAACTATTAAACAATATCTCCGAAAATTCAACTCCTCTGCATTATTAGTTACCCATGCAATTTCAGTGGGGTCTCAATGTGACAGAATATTTGAATTATTTGATGGATCACTAAGATTAGCAGGTAAATTCCAACAACATACAATTTATGGTGATTTTGTTTCCAAACCATTCACACTAAATATAGATAATTGGGGAAGGATAGTATTACCAATTCCTCTTCTTGATAAAATTAGAATCAAAGATACAGTCAAGATCAAAGTGGTAGATGATAAAATTATTATCTTAAGGACCGATGAGATATGATTAAATTAGATAAATTAACCAAAGAATTTAATTTGGAAAATGATAAAATTAAAGCACTTAGAGATATTAATTTTAGAATAAAAAAAGGGGAAAAAATAGGATTGCTCGGAGATTCAGGTTCTGGTAAAACTACTTTGCTAAAAATCATTATGGGATTAGAATATGCTTCATCTGGAAGTATAACAATAGATGGTGAAAAATTATCAAGAGATGAATTTGCCGATTGGAGATTGCAGGAATTGGGATTCCAATCTCAACATATACTGTTGTATCCTCATCTATTACTCAAAAATTTGATCAAACTAACAAGATCAATCTTCAACAAAACAGGACGTGATTGTCTAGAAGAAACAAAAATTCGTGAATATATCATTTTATTGGGATTGGATAAATATCTGAATCATTATCCACATGAATTATCTATTGGACAAAAGCAGAGATTTGCATTGATCAACATTTTAATTGGAAAACCAAATATATTGATACTTGATGAACCCACCAGTGCACTGGATTATACATCCTCAAATAAATTAATTGCGGTCATCAAAGATTATTTGACTCTAAACAATGTAACTTTAATACTCTCCACTCATGACCATAGAATTTTAAAAATATGTGATCAGATTATTCTTCTAAATAATGGTAGATGTGAGAGAAAAGAATTGCCTATTAGTTCAAAATAGTGAGTAAAATTCTATATTTAATAAAATAATAATTTTATCAGAATGATTATTCTTAACAATAATTACAAATATTTATAACATTTTATTCTTTGGATTTGCCAAGTGCATCACCAATTGTTGTACCTGCCTCTTTCATGGCTTCAATTGTTGGGATGAGGTTCATAAGCGGGTTTGATGAGTTATTACTCATGGGTAGGAATAATTTAGTATTATTCTGTATACCCCTGGCCATATTCTCAGATACAATTTTCTGTGCCTCTGCATATATCTCTGCAATCTTGACTGCCTTACCAGATCCATCCAACATTGCAAGTGCCTTTGCTAGTTTGGAAGTACCTGCTGCTTCAGCTTCCAGCTTCAATCTTATTGCCTCTGCATCTGCCTCTGCTCTTAGCTTAATTGCCTCTGCATTTGCTCTTGCCTCAACCAATCGTGCATTTGCTCTTGCTTCCACATCAAGATTGATCTTCTGTGCATCTGCCTCAGCTGCAATCCTGATTCTTTCCTTCTCAATCTCCTGTTTACGCTGGGTATCTGCCTCAAGAACTTCCATCTCCTTGAGTGTCAGCTCTTTTCTCTGCTCTGCAATATACTGTTCCTGCTTATATCTTGCCTCTTCTGATTTCCTGAATGCTTCCTGCTTGGAAATCTCAGATTCAGATTGTCTGTCTGCCTCGTAAATCTCTGCTGTGGATCTCTGTTTTGCCTCTGCAATTCGGGCATTCTTATTTATCTCAGAAGATCTTACACGCTCCATATCAGAAAT
>JAJRQD010000313.1 GCA_024280435.1 archaeon
CTATCGAGAATTGAAATAAAAAACATATAACAACTTGTCAATTTACAAAAGATAACATATTACTAATAAGATTATAGTAATAATATATTAATGTTAAATTTATAAAAAATAAATAAGAAAGAAATATATACCCAAAGAACTCTTTAGTTAAAGGTATAAAGCACTAAAGATACAATATTATCATTGCATGAAGTACAAATCACTTCTAACACTAACACTATTACTTGTTATGGTAACAAGTACTACGGCAACATCCATATCATTGGATCAGACACCATCTCTTATAATAAGAGAACGCGTTCACACCTCAGACGGCTTTGTTATGAAGGGTGTGGGAATTGAAGCAGAAAACACCAGCAGTTTTGAATTATTAGTATCAGGAATTCAAAATAGACGAACTTTCACAAAAATAACTGGTGATCCAGCAATTACTTTTGGTAATGATACTATCACAACAGTTGGAGAAGCCACATTGAATTACACTATAAAAAGTAAGAACACACTCAATGTATTCCAGAGAGATGATTATCTAAAAAGATTCCCTGTAAATGAAAGATATAAAAATACTACACTTGATTTTAATACCGATACTAAAATATTAGATATCAATAGAACAACAAACATTCCTTTCAATTTTGATGAGCTTGATAGTAATGAGAATGTTACACGTAAGGATTTTGTGGATAGAGATATCACATTATTCATTAAAAAATGGGGCTATACATACTCAGTTCCGGTAAATAACACAGAAGGTGAGATTATTGGAAGAGTATTTGGCTTTCGATTAAATATAGAATTTATCCTCTATGATAGTACAACTAAGGAATTAGTTGCATATCATATCTCAAGAAATTCAGGTCTTGGAAATATGCTACCATCATTTATCAATGATTACCTTGCAAATCAGCCATTATTGAATAGGATAACACAGAAAATAATTGATGGTCGAAACGGTACCACTCCTGGTGATTTGAGAAGGATATACTGGTTAGATCTCGGTTACAATTCCACCTATGATCTTGATATGTATCTTGGTGTTTACAGATTAAAACATATAGGATCTACCATTATTGTTCCCAGAACAAGCATTACCACTCTCGGGCTAAATTCAGTGACTGATATTGAATCAGTACTTGATCAAGCCCTATCAGAGCAGGATATGCCCGGATTTGATGACGATTCGGTGGATATAGTTGAGGAAGAAGCACTAAATGCTGCATTATATGATGAGAATATCTCTTTGGATGATATATTCAATATTGATAATTCAGAGAAGAAAACACCATTTAACTATCTAGCTTTTATTATTGGAATGATAGCTATTTTACCAATCAAAAGAGCAATAAACAAAAAGATCTAAAATATTGTGTAGTTGAAGGAATTGGATATGAATAAATACCATGTAATAATATTAATTTTCTTGTTATTTACTCCTCTATCCAGCTTTCAGTACAATACTTATGCACAGTTATCAGAACAGAATACAAACATCATTGAAAGATCTGGAACTGGATTTAATAATACAAATGCAGCCTATTATGGTATACAAGCGGGAAATTATAAGCTATTTGTTGTAGCAGGTTCTGATACTGATAAATACACTGTAAATATAGTTCTTATCCATAAAGGAGCTGAATTTTTCATCTACGATAATGGACTGACCCCAATATATTCTGAATTCATTACAGTCATTTCCTATGCAGGCTTACTGATAAAAACAGATGCAGGACAGAATAGAACAGTAGATTTTGCAAAATTAAACTGGGAGATATCAACTTCAAAAAATAGAATTGATAAGAACAATGCTCAGTTGAATGTCACAATCACCTCCACTGTTGAGAACCATCCAGACTTCAGATTGAATGGAATGGATATCTCTTTCAATTACAGATTAGATATAGCTAGCCTCAAAGAAAATGTTACTCTGACTGCTTATGATCTGAACAGTGAGAAACAGGAAAGTGTCACAAGGGTTGCAGATGTTATCAGAGCCAAGATTAAAATTGATAATCACATCAGTGATGATCAACTTGGACAATACAAGGCAGTATTACTTGGATTTAATCTAGATTATCTTTATCGAACGGTAATTCCCAGAGAATTTTCATTGGGAGAACGCTATAATTCATCTGAATTTAATAATGGAATAAATATCAATTCCTCCTATCTTCAAAGTAGTTTTGAATGGGTAAAATCTGCATTTATCGATGATATTGAACAGGATATTGTTGTTGGTAAATTCCCGGTAGCCAAGGGAATAAGAACTGTACCTGTAAATAGAACAAGTAAATTAGTTTCTGCAAGAATCAATACATTCAATTTTTTTGGATATCCAGCTGGAAAAAATATATACCATGATCCACTATTTAGCAGCAAAAGTATTGTAATACCTGATTATCTGAATAACAATCAAAATAATTTTGACAAGACAGTTCAGTTTGGTTCACAGTTAATAGCACTGGTTATATTAACTATAACTATTGTTATTTACAGAAAAAAGGTATGAGCAGATTGGGTTATTATTATATAGAGTGGAATGAGGTTTAAATTGTGAGAGAATTATCAGAGGATGACATACATCAACGGATTGACATGCTGATTAAGCCACTCACAAATGAAACACGGCAGAAGATATTACTGTTGTTATCAGATGGACCTGTGACCTATTCAGAAGTGTTGGATAAACTAAAACTTGAGAGTGGTTCTTTCTACTGGCATATCAAGAAAATGAAATTACTGATAGATCAA
>JAJRQD010000021.1 GCA_024280435.1 archaeon
AATAACTCATCAATATGAGTTAATATTGGTTCATCATACATGGCTCTTGTTAGATCTATAATTACATCACGTGTACCTATTGGACTATATACCTTGATTTTTCGATCTCTTTTTATCACGTAGAAATTCTCAAGTGCTAATTGTGGAATTCCTAGTATATGATCTGGATGTAGATGGCTGATAAATATTGCATCAATATCATTGATGCTTTTGTTATTTGATTTCAATGCTGGAAAAATAGATGGACCACAATCTAGTAATACTGTGTATTCATATTCTAGTAGATAACAAGACGGTAAGCTACCATTATGTCCAAAAGCATTGCCAGTTCCCATAAATATTATTTTCATATATAAATTATAAACAGGGCTCACACTTAATTATTCTTCGCTATTCTTACTATTTAATTTCATCACATACATTGAAAGATATACCATGGTTAATTCAAGCAGTACAATTATTGACAATGTGCTAAGCATAATACTTGCAGTGAGAGTATATCCAAATCCACCATAGATGGCAATCTCAAATATGAATTTCATAAATGCTCCGAATATCACAAATTTTGTATTCTCTGCTGCTCGGATATACACCACTGATAATCCTGTATTCATTGCAATTATGATCAAATAGAAACTGATGACCTGTATATTCGTGTATGTACTGTCCAAGAAAAATGCAAACCTGATAAATACCTCAATAGCTCCCCAACCAATACCAAAAATAATTGCATTAGTTATATTCTTATCAAAGAAGTCAACCATTGAGATTGCTTTAAATCTGAATGCCTCTGTGATCAGAGCGAATAAAATCAGTAATGAAACTAGTAATCCTTTTTTATTCTCAATAGCAATACGGTAATTCTGTATTGTGGATGAGGAATATAACAGATATGTGGGTAGTAGCATGATAATCGAGGTAACTGAAATTGCCACACCTCCAAATAATAAAATACTTAATTTATTATCGCTAAATCCCTCTTTTTTGTATAAAATATAAACAATGGGTATTAATACAATTGCGGGGATAATTGATGATAAAATCAGATTTAATTCCATAACTCATCAAAATACTAGCAAGATATAACTTGTTCGTAAGAAAATCGATTTGTATTATTTTTATTCAACTTTTTTTTGCTCTTATTATCTTAAAAATCCCATCGATCAAAAATTCCATAATTTCTCTCTCTTTAACTCTCTGTATACTTTTTGCAGGTGTTTTTATCATTGTATCAACCTCAGATTTCAATAGTTCAATTCTATCAGTATACTGTGGAAATCTATTGATGAATTGCTTTAGTATCATATTATATGATTTCTCTGATGGTACATGTTTGTCTATCAGAAAAGATATTACACTATCAATCATCGTATAAATTATTTTATAAGCTCGTGGATCTTCAAATACTCTTTTGGATCTTTTCAAGTTATCCTCAAAACTGTCCCAGATAGCCTCTGCCATCACATCTTTCTCATCAAACCCTGATGCCTCGAAATAACTTTTATCTGATTTAAGCTTGATAATGGTTTTAGGTAACAATATCTCAATCAACTCAACTGTTTTTGTGATCTGATCCAGTAATTCTGCATTAATATCAATTCTACTGCTGATACTCTCCTCAAATATCTTTATCAGTTCGTTCTTTCTATGCTTTTTAACCCCTAATTCATTGAGAACCTTATTCAGCAGATTAACAGCTGCATCCAAAGGTCTTTCTTCTGGTTGTTCATAGAGTAGGTTTAGAATTATCTCCTTGATCTTCTCTACATGGGTGGGATTATTTGGATTAAATCTACTCCAATTCAATTGATTAGCAATCTCTGATTTATTATCAGATCTACTGAGATACTTTTGCTTCTTCTCTTTATTCTTCTGTTGATGCACTATGATCTGTTTTTGGAAGATTGTTAGCATGGTGATGAACGCATAGCTCTCATCAGAGATTCTATTATCTGATAGGTCACTATCAAGTCGTGAGAGTATCTGCTTTGCCTCATGTATCCTTGTTGAATATGAATCAAATTTATTCAGCTTGATAAAATCATGCATCTTTGATCTAAGTACTCTGATACCTCCTTCTAGTAATCCTTTTGCCTGTGATGAGTTAACTTTGTATACAGAGGCAATGATCCGCATAGCAATATCTATGCTAGAGCTATTTACATGCTCTTTCTTCCATAATTTGATCAGATTATAAACATAATTTTTGGATAGTTGTTCCATCTCAAGTAAATAGTATGCATAATCTTCTGTAATTCCCTTACCCGTTACCCATAGCGAATCTTCAAGTAATATTGCTCTGTCAAATATATTTGCAACTAGTGGTGGATATTTTTCCTGAGTAATGCTATCCAGCTACCCTCCTCAATAGCAAATCTGATGTGAAAAGTTGGAATATCCTGCATATTCTCTTCTCCCATTCTTTCCTTCTCAGAGATGAAATCATTGATTACATTTGACTGTGATAGATTAAATTCATTGACAAGAATTGTAGCAACGTTCAGTGTAAATTTATGTAGTGATGAGTTCTTAATAATTCCAGATGAATTTTCTTTGAAATTCCTATAAAATCCAGTTAATGCATTGAAAGCTTCATCATATAATAAATTAAAATCTATTTTTTTACTAATTCTGGATTTTGATGACATGAGTAATTCCTGTACCCTAGAGTTTTGTATATTTTAATTACTTATAGTTATTGTGTGAAAGATATAAAAAAATATCAACAACTATTAAAAAAAACGAAGTTGTAGAACATTAGTTTAATTAGATTTAATTAAATACATACTTATGGATGATGACGACTGGCTTAAAGGTGAAGATAGTTGGATCGAAGATGAGAAGATAAGAAATCTAAGCATACCCGGTATAGCATTACCAGGTTTGAGAGATCTAAAAATACAGTTTATTGCTCTGATATATTTTGATCTATTTTTAGGACCTGTCGTCTATATCAATGAGATTCAAAGAGGATCCAGTTTTATCACGAAATTGAAGGATCAACGTACTATATCTGAGGTATATGCAGGTGTGGCTGATGTGGATGTTGATGAACTGTCAAATATTGATGATAATATTGCAGTTTTCAGATATATTGTTAAGAAGGAGAATGCAGAGGATGTAAAAACAATTCTTCTGATCTCATGTCTGGCAGGTACTGATCTTGATCTGGTAAAAGAACTCGGGAAAAATGCATTACCAAGGGCAAGAGGAGACCCTGCAGTACTAGGATTTGAATTATCCAAATACATGCGAGAAAAATTGAATCTTGTCAAAAAATTCAAGACTGAGAAGATCAGTGATAAGATAGTAATTCTTGATGAGAATAGATTGAAAAAACCACTTGAGTATGATAGAATAAAAGGAATAATGATTGTGGATTACAATGCGAGATTGGCAGATTTCAGAAATTTCCCACAGTGGTTGGAAGGTGTGGAGATCACGGAGTACAGTTTTCTTAATTTTCTGGATTTATTAAGTAGTAGTATTTTGGAGAATAAAATCACCTCTCTGATCTATCAGGATAATATAATCCTGGCAACAAAATTTGATAATGAGAACCTGTTTGTTGTGATTGCAATTGAAGAGGATGATATTACTAGACTGAAAAAAATAGCCAAATGTTTTATCCCATACTCTAAACAGCTCCGAGCACAGTGGAAATTATCATCACCAGAAGAGATCAGACTATCACTATCATTTTTGGATATGGCAATTCATCGTGGTACTGTGGTTGAAGATCTTGAGAGATATGTCAATATGATACTGCGTTCATCTAAGATAATTCCAACACTCAATCACAATATAGAAATTGATGAACAGAACAATACTAGCCTTGATAAAGATATCTGGGATAAAATCACAGCAATAGATGGGGAAAAATCTTTGCTTGATATATCTAAAGATTGGGGATTATCTATGATTGAATTAATACCACCACTTGAATGGTGTCGTCTCAGAGAACTATTAATTTACTATGGAGATTAAATATAAGTCATAATATTTTATTCATCTTTTAATCTAATACTGAGGTCTATTTTTATAAATAATTATCGCTTTAATCAAATAGGTTGTATACGATGAGTGATTTGTTTAAACAGGCCAGAGCTATCTCCACAGTACTTTACATGAACTGGCTTGAGTACCATAAGGTGATTTCAGAGTTAAAACAACCCACTACAATTGCAAGTCTATATTACACTAAAAAATGGAAACAATCGTCTCAGAAACCATTTGAACTGATATTGTCATTTTTATCATCTATGAATATTCTGGAATCTGCTGGGGGTACTTTCGTTCTGACTGATAATTATACAATGATTGTGAATAAGATAAAGAAAAGTCACAATTTTGATCTACTGAAAAATGATCCTCAGTATATGTATATCAAATATGCATTGGACTTATTTGATGATACTCTGGAAGGGGGCTCTGGTATCTGGAACAGGAAAAATTACTATATCATGGAGAGCTTCTATGGAAGTGATCTTTTCAGATATATTGTGATTTCACTCAGTGAACACATTGCAGAGCTGGTTGGGATGGACACCATCAAGAATATAACTGTTCTATCACTGTACAGTGATCTAATTATCAATACATTACCACAGCTTGATATATCACCCGAGAATATAGTGATCACAACCTTCAGTGAGAAACTAAAACGACTTGCAAGAACATCCTGTGAATTATCAAATGAGACCTCAATATATTCCGAGCGGATCAAAGTATATGATGAGGAAGTACATAAATCAGATCTGTATATAATACTTAATGGATTGGGTTTTCATCTAACTCTGAAAGAACTTGCAGAAATTATTGATAAAAATAGTAATAACATCTCAAGAATTGTGGGTATTACCACATTATCTGAGAAGGGCAGAATTGGAATTGAACCTCTACTGTATTTTCAACCTAATTTCAGAGAGTATGGAGACTGTAAAAAATTGGAGAAGAGTATGAAATCAGTTGGATTTGAAAATTACTTGTATTATGACAAGGATCACTGGCATATATTCTGTATGAACAGGTGATATTATTGGATAAATGGTTGAGAGAATTCATCATACTTGTTGTGCTATCTGCAATATTATCTGGAATTGCATATTATATCCAAACTAGCTATTTCTCAGATTTCACCCTGGATATATGGAACTCAACTCAGCTGGTAATACGTATGATAAGAATGATATTGGTATATGTTATTCCCGTGTTGATATTTCAGAAAAGGCATAATGGAAAGATTGGTGGACTTGGGGTGTTACCTTCCAAACAATACCCGATTTCAAGTCTACTGGGTGGTATTTCTATATATTTGATCGCGGTGTATGTATTTCTTAAATATAAGATATTTTTTGGTGGATGGATATATCTACCGTTGTATGTTGTCTGGCAGAAATTAATTCTGATTGGTATAATGGCTTCTATCACAGATTTCTGGACAAGAGGTTTCATATTATTGGAGTTACAAAAACGCTATGGAGATAAAACAGCAATATTCTGGCAGAATGTGATATGGTTCACACTGCATCTGTATGAGATTGAATTGTTAGAACCAAGTATTGGATATGCAGGTGCAATATTGCTTACTCTGGTACTTGGAATTGGAGGTGACATGATTGCAATAAAGACAAAAAGTATCACCGGATTAATGCTAGGACATATTATTCTTAATATCTGTATTGCATTTGCAGCAAGAGATACATTATTTTTTTACTGAATAATAGGTATTCTGACATCAAAAGTGAATAATCATTTTTTATATTGAAATTTGAATTAATCTCAATGGCAATTGAAAATCACTTTATTCAATTTATGAGACCTAATAGTAAGAAATTTATTACTATTCAGGACCATATCAAAGTTGGAAAATTGCCACTTGAAATTGATATGATATTGGAGTTCAAGAACAATACAGATAAAGATCTCATTTCACTAGGATTGTATCCATTTGTTCAGATACTGAAAAAATCTGGGAAACTGAATTTTATCACTGAATACAAAAGCTATAGAGATCGCTTGAAAGAGGAAGATCTATTGAAATTAGAGGCTTATCGTTATCATTATCTATACAAGAATTTTGATAGAAATAATATCAATAAATTTGATACTCTTTTGATTATTACAAGAAGAGAAGAATTCCTCAAACATTATAGTATGGATAAAATTTCAAATGGTGTTTATCAGATTAAATTTGAACGTAAAATCAATTTGATTATTATTGATGAATTACCGATAAAAGAGGAAAATTATCATTTTTTAATATTTTCCTCGTCAGATATCAGAACTGAATTCATTAGTAAATTTTTACTATCTGAATTTAATGAAAATACATATAAACTATCAGAAGAGTTTATTAATTATATTGGAGCTAATTATACTGAGGAATTATTTATGGCAGCTGAATCAATAGGAATCGAACTAGAACCTGATCTGAGAAAAAATGCAAAAATATTGATCGATCGTCTAGGATCAAAGATATTTGTCGAATCAATTGGGAAAGATGAGATACTTGAAGATCTATTTGAAGAATTCGGGGAAGACGAAATATTATCAAGACTAAAAAAATTTAAAAATAAAAGAAAAGGTAATAAAAATGACGATTAATTCAATAGAACCGAAACCAGACTATCGAAAAAATGCAAAAATATTGATTGAAAGATTAGGATCTCAAATTTTTATTGATGAAATAGTAAAATCAATCGGAATTATTGGGATAGTAAAAATAATTGGAGTTTCAGAGGTAATACAATATTTGGTTGATAAATATGGTAAAGAAGAAATATTATCAAAGATATTTGTCGAATCAATTGGGAAAGATGAGGTAATAGCCTCAATTGGGAAAGATGAGATATTTGAAGGTCTAATTGAAGAATTCGGGGAAGAAGAAATACTATCAAGACTAAGAGACAATATAGATATGAATAAATAATTTTCCTATTTCAATATAAATAATTTAGTCTAACAATCAAATTCTCAATTTATATGTTTACTATCTACAATTTTAATAAGTTATATTCTTTATTTAAGTTAATAAAGAAGTGGTCTCAATTAGAATTAATCTGCCGAAAAAATATTTGATACTATTACGGAATTTTAATTCTAGTAAGTTGACCAATACACTTTTTGCATATGATATATCTAAAAAAACAACTAATTTGAAACCTGTACATGAGGGTAAAATCAGTTTTACCTATGATAAACAAAAAATGCGTCCATATCGTTATGAGGAAAAATCCGGAAATACATATCGTTATCTCAAAGCCAAAGATCTGATTAAAATACTTGCAAATGCATCTATTATTGCATTGATCCCCGGAGAGAAACCAAAGAATATTGGTGAATACCTTGAATTTTTCAATCATTGCAAAGCACCAAAGCCCAAAATTATGCCTGTATGTCAGATATGTATACGTGATAAAAAATTACTCACGAAAATACCGGTAGAGGATAAATATTCAATCTATGGTAAAAAATCATGCAGATCATGTGCTTCTGCTGAGATACAGCATGAATATGTGAAACGAGGTATTCCTATAACTATCAGTGCTAAGAAATTCTATAATTCGCAATTGGATAGACTAGGAGAAGTGAAAAAGGTAATAGAGGCTATATGGGAACCCATAAAAACATCAAAAGATCAGAATAATTCATTATTTGATGTGATCACAGCAGATGATAATTTAAAACCAGTTGGCTTGAGAAAATTCCTCTCTCAGAACAGATACAAAAAAATATTTGATAAGGATCTGATTGATCATTATTACAGTATTGGAATTACTAAACTGATGCCTGTACAGGTTAAAGCACTAGAGGGAGGATTAATGAACAAAGAGGATCTTTTGATAGTAGCAGGTACTTCTTCTGGTAAAACACTGGTGGGTGAATTGGCTGGACTTCAGAATTGGAAGTCAAGAAATGAGAAATTTATATTCGTCACACCACTTGTGGCTCTGACCAATCAGAAATATGATAGCTTCAAAAAACGTTATCAAAAACTTGGTGCAAGAGTTGCAATCAGAGTTGGAAAGAGTAGAATAGTTGATGATGATGCAGATTCTAAGTACCAGGGTACAAATTTTGCAAAGGCTGATATAATTGTTGCAACTTATGAGGCACTTGATTGGATATTCAGATCTGGTAATTGGAAAAAAATATCAAATATTGGTACTCTTGTGATAGATGAATTTCAGCTGCTAGCAGATGAGGAAAGAGGAGTTGAGGTTGATGGATTACTTGCAAGAATACGCACTTTGTATCCAAATTGTCAGATAATCGGGCTGTCTGCAACTATTGGTAATGATAAGGAATTGGCAAAGGAGATGGACCTCAAGTTGATAAATTATATGCAGAGACCTATCCCATTGGAAAGGCATCTGATCATATCTGATGGTGAGGAGAAGAAAATAGATATTCTAGAATCTCTGACAAAAGAAGAATCCAAGACTATATCTAAATCTGGATACAGAGGTCAAACATTGATATTCACAAATACTAGAAGAAGGGTTCAGGAGATAGGTAATAATCTGAAGACTTGTGGATTGTACAGTGATTATTATCATGCTGGTATGACATATAATCAGAGGCGCAAAGTAGAGAGAGATTTTGAATCCGGTAAACTAGATGTACTGACAACAACTGCTGCATTGGGTGCTGGTGCTGATTTTCCAGTATCACAGGTGATATTTGAGAGGCCTGCAATGGGTGCTAGATGGATAACTATTGCAGAATACCATCAGATGGCAGGAAGGGCTGGTAGATTCGGATATCATGATAAGGGTAAAGCAATCATGATTGCCACAGTTGGTGAGAAGATCTATCATGCACAGAAGAGAAGTGAGGAACAGATTGCATTTGAGATACTGACTGGAACTGTGGAGGAAATCGATGGAGAGGTAGATTTTGAGCAGGAATTGGATCAGGTACTGGCTTTTGTATCTGCTGCATATCCTGTCAATGAACAATCCCTGAAAAAATACTATGCACGTTTATTTTTCAGAACTAACCAACTTGGAAATATAATAAAATCTCTGTCAAATAAAGGTTTGATAATCAAGAAAAATGATTCATGGTTTATCACACATATTGGAAGAGCAATAACGGAATCATTCCTCAAACCAACATTTGGATATGAGATAGCTAAGAAAACACAAAAACAATCCATACATGAGATTGCAGTGGAGATTGCCTCTCTAGATTCTGTATATATCACCAATAGATTTCATGCCAAGTTGGAACATGCATTGAAATCACATATAAGTTCAAGGTTTTTCAGTGATGGGGTACTTGAGACCATTACCAATATGACCTCAGTCAAGGGTAAGCTATCTCCTATGCTCATGGATAAGATCAGGTTCTGGCAGAGAAACTTCTTTGATTGTAAGTGTAAGATAAATCCATACTGCTTGCATCCCAAGCAGAAAATATCCCTACTGGTCCTAGATCTAAGAATGGAGGGTAGAGGTGTCAGTCAGATAACAAATATATTATCACGTGAATATGACCTGATGATTTATCCAGGTGATCTGTTGAATTGGTTAGATGAGGTAATTCATGCTATCAATGCTATTGGTAGATTGGCAAAGGCTATGAAGAATGATGAGTTATTGAGTATTTCAAATGAGCTGGCCCTTAATATAGAGGCACCTAAGGTAAATTTCTCATTGAAAAAGAAACCAAGACCAAAATTCTCAGATATGAAAAATACTACACATAAAAAATTGAAGCCAAAACATCTTAGAAGAAAAACCAAGAAATCAGTCAGAGAAGGTAAAAAAAGCGGTAAAAAATAAATTATACACAAAATCAATATATTATCTTTGAGAAAATATCAAGCTTTATTTTATTGATTGCGAGTATAGGTGTTATCGTGGAAATCAATATCAGAGTACCGACTATAAAAAAAATATTGCAGACTTTCAGAATTCTGTTTGCAGTCACTAAAAGAAGCCTGATAGTTGATTTCAGATATAAATTTCAATTGTTTATAGAGGCTACATGGACTGCTATAAATGTGGCTGTATTCGTATTGCTCGGCGCTGCATGGCAGGCATCTGCAACAGAATCTGATGGATTACCATATACCATGGTTACATTCTTTATAATCGCAACTGGTTTCTTCACAGTATTTTCAGGAGTCATGGAAACCACGGTAACCGCAATCAGTGAGGAGAACCAACTTGGTACTATGGGCTTTCTGGTCACTAATAGTGTATCACCCATCGCAATCATAGTTGGTAGATATATTTCCGCAACAGTTCGTTGGCTGATCATAATGGTTGTGATTGTGATCCCACCATTGATTATCAGGGGGGTAACTCCCTCCACAATGAAATTATTATGGAGCTCAATCCTGGTATTTGTTATTGCATGGATATTTATGCTTGGATTCACTCTGATACTTACCTCTATTGCACTAATATTCAAGAAAACAACAACTTTGAACCGAGTGGGAATTTACATAGTCAGATTTGCCGGTGGGGCATTTGTTCCATTGACCTCCTTTGATGACAGTATGACGCTTTTTGCCAAACCTTTATCCAATTATCTGATATGGTTTCCCCCTGCATTTGCATTGGAGACACTTCGTTGGTTATTCACTGTAAATACATCAAAAGGGTTGACATGCAGTACCTGTGGTCCTTCAAAAGATGGATTTGCATATGAGAATTTCAATACTATATTTGGTACAGGGATCACAGATTTAACATTATCTGATCCAATGATAAGACAGATGTTTCTGATAGTATTTATCTTTCTAGGATTATCACTATTATTAGTTGAGAAATTAACCACAATTGCCCGTAAATGGGGTACTTTGGAGTTTTACTGAGTTGATTTTATGGCAAAAAGTATTGCGATAGATGTGAGAAATCTAAAAAAAATATTCAGAACGCCTGGGGATAGAACAGGAAATACCGTGCTGAATAACATATCATTTGAGGTACCAAGAGGTTCTGCCGTGGCAGTGACCGGGGCTAATGGATCTGGTAAGACTACTCTGTTGAAAATACTTGCTACCCTTTATCTACCTGATGCAGGAAAAACTACTATTCTAGGATATGACCTTGTTAGGGATGCGGCATTGATCCGGGAGAAGATATCATTTGTATCTCCTGCATTGGATTTTCAGAGAAAGCTCACTTTGGATGAGAACCTGAAATTCTTTGCAAAAGTACAGAATTCAGATCCTGAGAATGCATATTTATTCCTGGAAGAATTGAATCTTATGGAAAAAATAGATGATAGGACAGAAACATTCTCAGAGGGACAGAAGGCAATAACTAGATTGGCTATTGGATTGATGAAATCAGTTGATATTCTATTGCTTGATGAGGTGACCTTGGGATTAGATGTGTTCAGAAGGGAACAGGTGATTAATTATCTGAAGACACAACTAAATCATAAGACACTTATGATAATAGACCATGATTCAACAGTAATTGATAGATTATGTGAGCATGTGCTTATTCTCAAAAATGGTGGATATGTGCATAATATGATGTCAATCAAAGAATTACTTGAATCACTACCTTATACACACGAGATAACAGCATTACCAAAAAGATATCTAACTGATCGAGAGATAAAACAAGTTTGGCCAAATTTCTCAAGAGCAGGTGGTACACTTAGATTTTACCCAACCTCACGTGATGAGGCACAGGTGATCAACACCAGAATATTATCCAGTGGCTTCATCTCCAGAGCAGAGACTAGATCAATAGATCTAAATGATTATTCCATGAGAATTGCCTCAGAGGGTGATATCTCACATTCAATTTAGTGATCATATGAAGTCTGTATTGTTAATTGGTCATATCTCAGTTGATATTCGAGATAGTAAAATACTTGCAGGCGGACCTCCACAGTATCAGTATCCAATTTTCCGTAATTTTGGATATTCCATACATATTATCACATCTTGCAGATCTGATAATTCATTTCTTGAACTGGATAATGTGAAAATAGATAATATCTGTGCAGAGGAAAACACAACATTTGCATTCTCAACAGATGAAGATGAGAAAGTTCTGGATAATCGTGTTTTAAAACTGATTAAAAGAGCAAATGATCTCAATGATATCAAAGATTTACTGGCTGATAGTTATGATATTGTGATAATCTCTCCAATTGCAAATGAGATAAATAGAGAAACCATG
>JAJRQD010000314.1 GCA_024280435.1 archaeon
AGAGGTTTATCCAATTTTTCCAATATTTAGTATAACAACTAAGTTCTCAATCGATATCGGGGAAATTCGTCCAACTAGTCGTATAATGCCCGTATTTGCGTTCTTCATACTTTTATTTATGATGAGTCTATATTCTAGAAAAATAAACAATGAAGAGTTGAATGATGATATTACAAGGAGTGATGAGTTAGAGATTGATCAGAAAAAAATCTTCCTGAGATTATTACGGATAAGAAAAAATCAATCTATTCTAGTACATATATTCTCAGCAATACTTCTGATAATATCTGGCTATTTTGTAGTAGATGATGTATCAACTGTGATTGCTTCATATTCATACTATGGAGATAGACTAGCTTATCAAATTATAATTGTTATCATAATACTGACTGTAGACTACAGTTATGGATTTATGCTAACAGACACCATAATACAATTATGGAGTTATCCGATTAAAAGGCAGTTTTATTATGTATACAGTTATCTACTAACCAGTTTGATGTCTCTGCTAACTATCAATATCTACGTATTATTCAATTATTTTAATCATCATATACTGAAATACAATCTCAATACAGATTTCAGAGAATTATTCAGTATAATGCTTATTCATTCCATAGCAATTGTAATAATTCAATCAATGCTCTATATTCTGTATTATATATCATTTGACATCATTAAAAACTCAGTTATCATCATCATGGCAGTACTGATTATTCATACACTGGATCCATCAAATAGCATTCTGATTGATGGACCAATTTTTTACAAATTGATAATTGGAATAATTGGCGTAATGACTGTATTGTTTCTGAGTAGAAAATTTGACCATTTAGAGGTGAAGTCATATTAATATAAATAAATTTAAACCACTAATCCCACTTGTATTCACACTTTTAATAATATCTACTAATATACTTATATTTTTATCTCCAGATACAATATCAGGTTCTGATATCACCAGTGCTGGAAATTACAATCTGGATCGTATATTTGTGTATTCTGGACAGGATATAGATATTGAAATTGATATATCGAATACAGTCAATATATCCATAGAGATTGATAATAATAGTATCTTAGAAAAGAAATTCACTGATAATCTTAAAATAAAATTTAAATCTGAATATATTGGTTATTTGATTATTGAGATAGATGCCCCTTATTCTGTGAATATAGACTACAAATATGAGGTGAGTGGTATTCCGATCCATTACATTATTGGCTTTATACTTGCTATATTTCTGTTATTCGTGGCTGTACTGGCTATTTTATTCATAAAACCGAATGATGTGGTCATGGAACTTGAGAAAGCAAGTGGTAAATCCTTACCAATTCTATCCACAATAAGAATTGAGTTGGATAAGGTAATAGTTTACTCAACTATAATTCCAATATTTCTAAGCTCTCTTTATCTTGGTAGATACTCTTCTGTAACAGAGATGAACCCTCATGATATTGTATATGTTCCAGATTATGAGTATGCATTCTTTTTCTACTGGTTCATTAAAATATTCCTGTTATTGTTTGCATTGGGTGTGCCATTGTTGTATTCTGTATCAATATTGGATGAATTAAGAGGTCGAACACTGCATGAGGAAAATTTGATTATATCTCCAAAGATAAAAATATTTGTTGCCAGTTTGCTACAATTCGCAATCTTATGGCCACCTGCGTTTATACTGATTATAATGAGAATATCTGTGATTCGAGCCATATCTGGATACAGTCCAAATATTTACCTATTCAGCATAATATTTGTTTTATCAATATTGATCTCATTTACATTTCTATCAGTGCTGAATTTCCTAATCTGGTTATTTAGACCTTTTAAACTGTTTATTTTTGGTTTTACTTATCTCACAGTTTATCTGTTTTACAAATCATTGATGTCTACATTATATCAGTTCAAAACATCAAATGCTGTGATATTGTTTAACAATGCATTGGTAAATCCGGAAAAATATATCCCCTACAGTCTAGTTAGGCAAAATATTGTGAATGTAACAATTGTATCCTCGTTGTTAATCACAATTATTTTTGCTTCAGTAAATAAATTGCGTTATATCAAGAATAGAATAGATAAACATCATGTAAGTAGGAGAGTTCTATCAATATTTAATTGAACCAAATCATAAATGCAATCTGAGTGGTAAGAGATATTATTCCTTGTTGAATGCAACAATTCTCGACATACTGATGCTGACTCCGCTGTTTATGAATTGTTTATGTTTTTTGTTCCCCCTGCACTGGGGGCATACAATCTTATCAGTGCTCTCATATTGGTATTTCTCAAGTATTCTGCTTCTTAGATGGTTCACCAGATCAACATGCATGGGTGACGCATAGTACATCAGTCCAGTGAAGAGAGTTGGGCCCACTAGGAACACAATCATGTACAGAAAATTAAGTACAATCTGTGTGACTGATTGATCCAGATTAGCAGGCAGTGCAAACAGCTCAAGTTTCTTTATCCATGAGATGGCAATACCGATGATCAAGATGGAGAAGATGTTATCAAGTGAGGAACTTGCAGTCCATAGATTGTTGATGATTCTCTCACCACTCTTGTCCTTGCTGAACTCCATGATTTTGATCTCTCCATCCTCCCAGGTCCATACTGTTACAAAGTAGGACAATGTGATCAGATAGGGTATGAATATCAGGTAGATCAGTATTATAGGATCACCAATTCCATTTATCAATGAGAAAACATTGAAAGAGTACCATCCCAGCAGATCAAAAATAATGAAAAGAATGGCATAACTCCCTATTGGAAGGAGTATCAGACCTTTGAAGTGTTTTTTGATAAATCCAAGCAGATCTCTGGGACTGTTGTACTCCACATGCTCAGATACCTCTTCTATGTACCATTTACCCGTGAGATTGATTGTATTATTACATTCAGGACACTGAGAATCCAGTTTATCTAAGTTTAGCACCACATTTACCACAGAAGATATCATCCACCTCATACTCATCATTGCACTTGTTACAAATCTCTTTCAACTTCCTGGTCGCCCGTCTATTCCTGATATCTCTCCTGATAGTAATGATCAGCAGCAGCTGTGTGATTGCTACGAGGAGACCATACTCATTTCCAATACTGGTGAGGTAGGCAATTTTCAGTCTCAGTTGTGTTGGCTCTGTATTTCTGTTGATGACAGTGACCTTATACTCATCGGCATCCAGATAGATATTGTTACTGGTCATCTCATTTCCTGTATAATTCAACTCCACACTGCTGAAATATTCGTTACCATAGGCCACATAGCTACTATTATCATAGAATTCAAGGCTGGCATAGCCCTCTCCCAGTACTCTGAAATTGAATTCCACCAGACTATCAACAGGTACTTCAAAAATCAAATCTCTTCGCTCCAATTCATCCAGTTCTATTACATCGTAGAAAATATTTTTGTTATAAGTCACAAATACCAGTGCAAACAATGCAATAAATACAATTGACATGACACCGGTAGATGAGATTCTCATATATTTGAGATATAATATTTCCTAGATAAGATTATACATGAAGTAAATGACTTATGATTTTTTTGTACTGAATAATTGTGATATTTCAAATATATTCGCTATTATAGTCTGAATGTGTTAATTATTCTATTGGAATTTTCTGCCTGTGAGCTTAATTCCTGAGCTGAAGTTGACAATTCCTCCAGAGTGGCCGTCATCTCCTCGGCAGCAGCTGCCACCTCCTCTGCAGAGGCTGCTGTTTCCTCAGATACAGAAACTACATTGATCATAGTTTGTGAGATCAGAGTAAATGATCTCTGTAGAGTCTCACCAATCTCATCAGCTACACTCTCAATTCTCTCTGAGGCAAGTTTGGATTGATCTGACAGTTTACGCACATTCTCAGCAACAACTGCAAATCCTCTACCATAATCACCCGCACGTGATGCCTCAATTCCCGCATTCAGTGCAAGAATATTTGTTTGAAGTGCAATTTGTGCCACTTCCTGGGTATTCATCTGTATTTTCTTTACAATCTCGTCAACAATTTGCTGAACTCTGATAACACTCTCATTCACCTCGCTGATCAGTTCAGTCTGTGTTGTTGCCCCATCAGACATAGCCTGTGAGGTTGATGCCACCTCTTCGGTAGATGAATTGATCTCCTCGGTTCCTGATAAGAGATCCTCACTGGCACTATTCAGAATATTCACAGAATTAGAGGTGGATGAGATTATATTTTTGAGCTGAACTGTCATCTCTCTGAAATTCTCCGATAAGATCCCAATCTCATCCTGGCTGTCAACTACAATAGTCTCATTGCTTAAATCTCCTTTGGCAATAGATTGTGATAATTCAGTCAACTTTCCAATATTACTGATAATTGGTTTTCCAACAAGATAATTACCCCCAACAAGTAGTATGATACCAAGTACAAATCCAATAATAATGGGCATTACAAGTGCACTTGAGGTCCATGCCTTTATTGCATCCATGGGGTAGTATATATTATATCTCTCATTCCGCACTAAAAAATTAAACAATTTTATTTTAAGTGGCATAAATATTAGCTGAAAGCTTTATATTTTCCATTTTTTGATGCATAAACTGCGCGGGGTACGAGTATCGCGTAGATTCAAATCGCCTTAAT
>JAJRQD010000315.1 GCA_024280435.1 archaeon
GGTTCAAATCTGTTCCACAAATAGAACAGATCTTTGAATTTTCCAGTCTTTGCAAATATTGTCACTAACTTATCGATCTGTTTTAATCTCAGCTGGTTATAATTTTCATCCATTTTTCTACCCACATTTATCTCTCTGAAGTAAAGAAATATTTTTGCTCCAATTTCTGTTTCAAGTATCTCTATCTGCAAAATTCAAACTCCTAAAAATTAATTATATTATTATACAATAAAAAAACAATTGTTCTTGTTTGGATTAATTTCATATCAATAATCATTACTGAACAGATCAATTACTAGCTCTAGTAATTTGAATGTAATGTATATGCTATAATATGGAAGGGCCATGATAAAAACAATTACTAACCATAAAAACATAGATCTGCCCATGAGATACAATAGGTTAAATGGTAGTTCTATCACAATTGAGAAATCAACTTCTACCCAATTTGTAGCCTCAATCACAGTGATAGCTCTCTCAAGTCCAAAAGCAATTGATGCAATTGCAACAGGGGAGTAATAATGATATGTATCAATTTCTAATAATTCAGTTCTCCAGTATCTGATATTTATTATCAAGCTGAACCCGAGTGAGAAATACAGATAGTACTGCAATTGTTGATCAAGCTCAGAGAACCATGTTATAAGGAAGAATAGTGTAAATACAGGAGTAGCTTTCCACAATATATTACTGAACAATATTTTTTTATTCATTAATAGTTTCTTCTTGTCTGAAATAGTAATAAGTATTATTGTCAGAGACATTGCCTGTTTTTTATAATATTAATTTGATTGTTATATATTATGATTTGTAATAAGCTCTATACAATTCCTAGTATACCTGCAAGTGCAGGATTGATATCTCCAAGTCTCTCCTTGGTGAGTATCTCAAAATACTGTTTGATAATACCAGTAGTTAGTAGAATACCAACTCCCGAACCAACTGCTCCAAGAAAGTCTGCACCACTCGCCAGTACTCCAATGAACATACCACCGAGAAATGCTGCGTATGGAATATAGTTGTTTAGATAACGCTCGATAATCTTTGGATGCCTTCTGAAACCTGGTATCTGCATATCTGCACCGATTAACTGTTTTGCCACATCTCTTGAGGACATACCTGCTGTCTCAACCCATACCATAGCAAAGCCTGTGGATGCTATCGTCATGATTATGAAATACAGAAACGCCCGGAATGGATCTGCTGATACTTGACTCGGCCCCCGCGGCGGTGTAGTGTAGTAAGCGAGACCCGATATCGGTTGATTCGTATTCGGATCCCATTGTCCAAGCATTTTCGCTACTGCTTCCCATAATCCCCCAGTTCCATCAAATTTACCATTCATCAAGTTACTGATAAGAAAGATATTGGCAAATAATGCACTGACCAGAATAACTGGAATATTAGATACGTACAGGAATTTAATTGGATATCTTGCAGGTATTCTGTGCTCTGAATGCTGTACAGGGATCTCAATCCTCATACTCTCTGCATAGATAACCACTGCGAATACAAGCACTGTTGCAAGCAATGAGAACATATCATTTCCCTGAAACTCTGGTGCATAGAAATTATCTAATGCCTTACCTCTTCCAATTGATTGGACAAAGAATATAATTGCACCCTGTTTGTACTGGAATAGTGATCCTGTGTCTGGATTATATCCATAATATGCATCATCCAACGAGAATGCACCATCAAATATAGTGAATGATACTGCTGTTGCGATGAACAGAGAGATACCTGATCCAAGTCCCCATCCTTTCTGAACAATCTCATCAAGCATCATGATCATTAATCCTGCAATCACTAGTTGAATAATGATCATTGATTTATTTACAGGGTCATCTATTACTGCATCACCGTAAGCTCCACCTGAAATATAGGCAACTGCTTCGAACAGTGTCATAAGTACTGCAAGTACTTTCTGAGTACCTGTGTATAGTGCTCTTTCCTCAGAATCCTGGAAATTTACACTGATTATTCTACTGCCTACTAACAATTGGAGAATCATACCAGAGGTAACGATAGGACCGATACCCAGTTCTGCTAATGTACCTCTCTGACTTGCAAGGATGATACGTAGTGACGCAAAAGGATCGGGTTCATTACCGACATTATAACCGTATACCGGTACTTTTAACATGATCAAATACAAAACAAGTGCAACAAAAGTCCAAAGTAACTTAGTGTTGAAACTTGGTTTTTTCTCCGGCTTATCTACTTCGAAGGTAAGCCGTACTGGATACTTAAATAATTTTAAGAATTTAGATGCCATTTATCATTTTCTCCATAATTTAATAGAACCTTATTTTACTATTTACTCGATTCTATTTTCTAGTAGGTGTTTCGCAATTCTCTGAAGTATTTAAAATGATTGAGATTTGTTTCAGTGACATTCACAATAGATTGCTTGATGAGTGATTTGATTATTTATTAACAAATTGATGCTCTAATTTTTCACATCTATTATTATTGGTGATTTATTTTTACAGTATGGACATTTATTCTTCAGATCAATATACATACTCAGATGTTTTGAATGTGCAAATGATTGACAACATGTGAGATAGGAGAGGAAATCTTCAGGCTCAGGATCTGTATAGCAAATTACACAGTAGGGTGCACTTGCATCACAGAATGGACACTTATCAGCACCAATCCTCAGCACTTCTTTGCAATTATAACACTTATACTGTATTTTTGTATTATCTATATCCCTTATAATTACTATATCTTCCTGGTGTTTATCAACTGGATTGAGTTTATTTATCTCTCTGATCAACTCAAGTAATATTTCAGTATTTTTCTCAACAGATATTTTTATCTCAAGATCATTACCATCTGAACCAATGATTAGGATACCACTGTAGTAATTTATCAGATTATCAATCAGGCCTGTGACATCCTGTCTTGAAAGATATTTGATCACTCCATTATGATCTGCTGTTTCCACTGAATAATACCTGCTCATACCTGGTAACTCTCCATGAAATCCATTGGTATTTCTGTTCTGCAGAAAAAATACAGGTGGATTCAATCTCTGTGCAACAGCTTTTATCCTGTATGATCTATTGCTATCTTTTATGACCGAAGCAATACTGATAATTATATTATTACGTTCTACCTTGATTGTAAAACTACCATCTGAATATTCTTTGCTGGCTTTA
>JAJRQD010000022.1 GCA_024280435.1 archaeon
ACAATTTATGGTGTAATACAGTCTGTTGCACTACTACCATTGGTACAGCTAGATACTGCACTAATTGTTAGGGCTACCACAATTGGTAGTAATATTATTGTTAATTTCATGATCATAGATCTGTTGAATAGTTTGACGAATGTTTTTGTCATGTGAATTCTATCTAGAAAACTATAAAAACTATTGATCATCTAGATAATTTGAAATATATACTCCCCAACTAATAAAATTAAAAATATCCTTTTATTTTGTTAACAATAAATCTATTTGGTATAGTATTCCTCTATCTCATCAATTGGTAGATTTCCCCCATAATAATTCTGTAAATCATCAATCATAATATCAAAAAGGCGTTTTTTATAATCTTCCAATTCTAATTTTGCCAATAAATAAGGTGATATTGATAATTTCTTAAGATCCTTGGAATGGTAAAAAAACCTTTTTCTCTCATATTTTTCAAATGGATTGGTGAGAATGCTTCTTTGAATATATTTTATATCATTAATAACACCTGGTCTGCCATATGGCGGGTCATTTCCCCTATCTACTGGTAATCCACGACTTATAAGTAACTTATAGAACCATATGTATTCAGTGGTTAATTCATCTAGATCTACTTCTCCATGATCATCTACAATCTTCATGAATGAAAGAATGAA
The DNA here is from genome assembly GCA_024280435.1 of archaeon. Taxonomy (GTDB): domain Archaea; phylum Asgardarchaeota; class Heimdallarchaeia; order Heimdallarchaeales; family Kariarchaeaceae; genus JAJRQD01. The sequence continues at coordinate 660 of JAJRQD010000022.1, forward strand.
TATCATTTTGTACGACATAGAGTAACTTTTTTGAGAGATAAATTCCCAAAAATCTTCATAAATTGTATTCTCATCATGTATTTTGATATTTAGATCCTTACGTATATCATTTAATCTGTTCTTATCAAAGAAATATAGTTTTTTCGATCCAAAAGGAACAGTAACATCTGCTACCAATTTCTTTTTCTTTATCCATGAGGAAACAGTACCTGTTGATACAAATAGTTCCCTTGCAAGTTGTTCTTTACTTAGATGGTTAGGATATTTGTTCTCAAAAGTACCAATATTAATTCGTTCATACTTAACAACTGTTTCAGTTAGACCATCAAGAGTATGTATCTCATCATCATAAACTCCTTTAGTTTCTAAAATATTATACATTGGTATATATTTAACAATTCCAAAGATTGCATGAATTGTCCATGGCGCATTTAATGGTCCATAATTATCCACCACATCAAGAATATATAGTGCTTCCTTACCTGGATATTTTCTGGTACCTCTTCCAATTTGCTGAAGATAGAGTACCTTGGACATGGTAGGCCTTGCCATTACAATTATTGAAGTTCTTGGAGAATCCCATCCCTCTGTTAACATTGAAGCTGTGGTCAAAAATTGTATCTTTCCCTCAGAATATTCTTTTATGTATAAATCATTGTTTTTCTGTTTTGAACTTACTGCTTTTGAAATTATACCATTCTCATTAAGTCTTCTTGCAAAACTTTCAGCGTGTTTTATACTAACACAGAATATAATTCCTGATCTGTAAGGTTGATCTTCATTAACCAAATATTCTTTCAAGGTATCAACTACAATTTGATCTCTTGAGGGGAGTAATATCTTTTTTTGTAAATCACTCGTAACATAATCTTTTCCATTATACCTGACTTCACTAAGATCAATATTTGTTTTTATTCTAAAAGCTCGGATTGGAACCAATACATTGGTAAGTATTGCATCTTCAAGTGTTAATTCAGATGTATATTCTCCAAATATTTTTTCTATTCTTTTACCATCCAATCTATCTGGTGTTGCAGTTACACCAAATAGATACCTTGGATTGAAATATGCCAAATATTTACTTATTATGGGTGCAACTGCATGATGTGCCTCGTCTACCACTATATAATCAAAATAATCAGATGCAAAATGTCTGAAATTATTACTCATTTTATGATATGTATACACCAATATTTGATTTGACCCTCTATTAATATCAATTACTAGATCTCGTTTTTTTACTTCTTTTTCAAAAACATTAATTGTTTGGGTAACAAGTGCTCTTGTTGGTACCAAAAAAAGGAGCTTTAAATCTGGTTGATTTTTCAATAAAGAAAAATAATCCTCTATCACAATCCTTGTCTTTCCAGTTCCAGTGGGAAATACAAGTAAGAATGATTTTTTCCCTTTTTTCCTGGCTTCCTTTATCATTTCTAGACTTATCTGTTGATGATCATATAATTGAAAATCTCTTTCTACTGTAATCGTTTTATTCCTTATTTTTCCAATATATTCATCTAAGAAAAATTTAATCTCTTCATAGAATTTATCCTCAAACTGCATAGTCTCAAGAGACCAACGAAATACCTTTGCTCCAGTACTGACCAGAGAGTTTTGCTTTATCAGTTGAGAGTGGTACTTTTTTGGTCCAATTAATTGTGGATGGTGATATCTTACTCCATTTTGTTCAATTGCAATGAATTTATTCTCATAAGGAATCACATAATCAATCCATCTAGTACTACCATTATTGTCCAGATATGGAACTTCCCTTTCCAATGATGATACTGTTTCAAATCCATAAATCTGCTCAATTGCCCTTTCAAAATAGAATTCTGTAACAGTTGGATCAACAATACTTATTGCACGATTAGTTCCCGAGGTAGTAATTTTATCTGAAATAGTTGTGTTATTCATAAAATTATCAAAATTCCCAATAAAATATTCTAACTCTTCATCAGTCTCAACCAAAAACCTGAATACTTGATTATATTCTTTCATCAACCTGTTCTGTTGATATGTGTATTCATGATAAGGAATAATATTTGGTTGTTCACCACTTTTTGAGAGATATATCTCATTTATTCTTAATTTATGATCAATTATCACCACTGTCATATTATTGCGAAAAACAGTACCCTCTTGAATTTCTTGAATTTTCTCAAAAGATCTATTTTTAAGAAAAGAAATAACCTTTTCTATTATCTCCATATTAAAATAAATTGAAAAATAATATAAAAATATTTCATCTTACAATTGGAAATTCTAATCCTCCACATCAATAAGGAATATTCTTTTATCGAAACCACCTCGTTTTTCTTTTTTTGCAATCCTAATGTTTTCAATCTTATCTATGTTTGAATTATATATTTGTGATAACGAGTGAATTATTTCTAAAATATCAGCCAATTCCTCTATTGCTTCAGTATCATTGGATGCATTCTGTAATTCAACTATTTCTTCTTTTAGTTTTGATAGTAAAGAAGCATGGAATTCATCATCTTCTAGTATTTTTGTGCGAAAAGATTTATTGCTCCTTTTAATTATATCCGGTATTCTATCTCTGATTAACTTGTTATATAATGGCACATTATACTATTCTAACTTTATTTTTTATTATTTATGTTAAGTTTGTTAATTATCATATAGAAGGCAAACTAATGTTTTAATTTATTTCAAATGAATAATAATTTTTTTTTGATAATTGTGAGTATTGTGATTTTATAATCAAAAGGTGCATTAGTAAGCTAATTATATTACACTAAGTCTGTGCATAACATAATATGTGATATATTGAGCTTAAAGTCTCAATATTATTTTTTGTTAACAGTTGATAATAGGTTGTGCATTAATTTCGGCTAGAATCGGACTAGATAAAAGCATGAGGGTCTAGAATGACTAGTGCGACTAACACAAATCACAGACCCTCATGAATTGAGGAAATTCATACTTTTACATCAATATTTTCTTAGACTCAAATTCCCAGATGCAAAAATTACTTCAAAAAGAGGCAAACCAAGAATTGATCTAAGGTGGGCAATTGTGGCAATCTGTGTGTTTGCTAGAGTAAATAACATTGTTTGGAGGGATCTTCCCTCCAATTTAAGATTATGTGATTTTTTGATTGAAGAGGGTTTCCTGTTGAAGACCCCGTGTAAATCTACTTTTCATGGCTATTGGGATTTAATTAAGGATTCCAACTTGGATAGTTGGATACAAATGTCAGGAGATTCCCTGACATCTCATGAGGATACTGATCTGGCAATTGATAGCTCTGGGTTTGAATTGATGGTTGGGAGTATTTGGATACTTGTTAAATGGGATAAAGAGCTATTTTCAAAACATCTGATATTTTCTGCAAAGTACATATCGCAGTTGCCCTGCCAAACAGGGCTGTGGTGGCAATTAAAACTTCAGATAGTTCAACACATGTTTCAGTTGCATTTGGTCCAATTTGGAAACGTATGTATAAGCGAATTGCCAATAGAATTAGACGTGTACACCTTGATAAAGGTTATTGGAGTGAGAAAACTATAAATTTCATGCATCAAGAAAAAATAAAAGCAGTTATCCCTTGCAAAACAAACTCCATAAATCATGGAACTGATAGTCCCATGTACAAAAACAATAAACTAATATTTTACATGAGTATCTATTTTATAACTTTATTCTTGTAAATATGATATAAAAGATAATGAAATCCTAACAGAGGTTTTATTCTCAGCAATTATTTTACTTCCTATGGCTTCCGTAAATATCATAATAAATGATTAACAATGTGATAATTATAATGGTCAATCGATTTCTGATTATAAACTTATTTCACATTTTCAAGATCTATATAATCTTCCGACTATAAAGCTGTTTTAACCCTTTATATTGCACAGAGAACTGTGTGGCATGATGATAAAAGGTTCTTAATAATTTTTTTCCATTATATTCAATGAAGGAACCTCTA
>JAJRQD010000316.1 GCA_024280435.1 archaeon
GCACCCTGTGGATTTTCATGGAATGGCTTTTCAGGAAAACGAGGCTTAATCAAATCCTTCATTAAAGATAGTGAGGTATCCAACTTGGTTGGACTGATTTGGATTATTTTTAGCATTTAACCATTAGTTCAACCATATTATAAAAATTCAATTATTCTCTATTAAAATAACCTAGAAAGCGCAATTTAGTAAATTATGGGGTTTCACAATTTTTAAACACCACATGTTTAAGTTAACTAATCAGTATTATTCTAGATTATGTAGATAAGTCATGTTACTAATAATATAATATAGATTCTATCTCTGCAATTACAATAACCCAACTGTTTGTTTAATCGGTTCATCAAAGTTATCGAGAAAAAAATATAAATCGTATTATTAAACAATTATGACGCCTAACTCATTTGATATTTCGTCATCGGCTAATTCATTGCTGTTAAATGTTAGTTATCTACAAATTCGTTCCATTTTTACTTTACTGTTCCATTTATTCTTTACCGTTTTGTTCCACTATTTCTCATTTTTCACACTTTCCAAATCATTATTTACTTTTCCCATTCCATCACTAATAAGAAAATAAATCGCATAAACTAATGTATGATCACATTAAGGGATAATATAAAATTCATTTTGGACATTTATTCTGCTTTTTAGACATTACGCTAAAAGATTTTTTTATTTAATCTTGATACGCAAATTTGATTCAATTTTGGTTGGAGAAGCTCCAAGGATATATTATAATAGTCTAATTTTCGTTCGCTAATCATTCTATCCAATATGGTTTGGAACATAGTGGAGGGTTGTTTTCATTGGTAATGACAGCCCACATTGAGCGGGCCAATAATTTAAATGATTCTTCTTGGTCTTTATCCTTACTCATATTTATATGGAATTTACTATTTAACAGACTAGGGACATCAGAATGATTTATATTCCGTAACAACACTATAACCTTATCCGATTCTCCTCCTTCAATTAGCTTTCTTATTTTTCTCAATTCGTAAGAAACCCCTGACTTTCCGTTTCTTGCTTGAATCAGATACTTGTCGTTAATAATTGATAAAACAACATCTTGATCGTATAATCTATCCATAAATTCGTACACATCATCATCTCCTTTCAAATCTTGATCATATTTCACATCAAATTTCACTTTAGATGTAATTTTTTCAGCTAATTCTTTTATCCAATTTTGATATTCTGTGTCTCCATGAGCATATGAAATATAGACAGTTGGATTAGTGCATTTTTGTTCCTTATCTTGAACCTCTGACCTAGTTTCATCTTCCAATACATTATTTAGGGGTGTTTTTTCTATTTCCTCAAGTTCTGAAAAAAAAAAATTTAGTTTTACGATAATTTCTTTAACACTTTTTTCTTCAATACCACCATAACGTATTTCTAAATCCAATTTTCCACTTCGATCAATTTTTGAGTAAAGTTCAATTACAATCTGTATTTGCTCTGCTTTAGAAGAAACGAAAAGCCCATAATTTGCATAAAGGTGAAGAACAGATATATTATACTCTCCTTCTAATAAATTAAGAATAGCTAACCAATCAATATTCTCAGTATAAATTCTTGAACTTGAAGTCATAATTTCGCTATATTTTTCCGAAAACTTGTCAACATTTGAGGCATTTGATAATTGTAGTGGTATGATAATTAAGCTTGAAACATCAACATAATTAATACCTGGACGCATGAATTGATAACTATTTGTTATATAACAAAATCCTGATTTAACCAGTGATTTAAGAATATATTTGATGTAATTTTCATTTGTTGGATCATTATCTACAATAAGTGATTTGTAATCAATCATACCATCCTTATTTTTTATATATGTGGGAACTGAAGATTTTAATCCATTAAATATTTCATGCCTAATGGCAACTATGTTTCCTAATTTAAGATATTCTATTTCACCTCGATTATCTAACTCCTCCAAATAATATTTTATAGTGTCAAGAGGTACATCTATGTCCTTATGTATTTTTTCTGGGCTTATGTACTGTAATTCTTTATCATCTAATGATTTTGTAAAAATTTTATCGATATACTCCTTTATTTGAAATTTATATTTTGTAATAGTTGTTTTGGTGGGCTCAGAGGTATCGATTATTCTATTTATTAAATCGATGACTGAGTTAAGTGTATCTTTCGAATCTTCTGATATTCCAATCCTCAAATGCTCTTCTATTTTTAGATTGACCATTAATTCATTGATGTCAATACCAAAAAGATCATCCTTCATCCCTTCTTTAATTTCATCTTGATGGGTTAAAATAAGATAAGATCTAATATCATCGACTAAAAATTTCCTCAATATGGGTATATGATCCCTAATTATTTTCAATGTATCACCAACCCTTAAATTTGCAAGAAAGATAATAGCATCTTTATGCTTCATTTGAGGAAAATGAGTAAATAATTGACCTGTTTGCCCTGCTACATCATGAAGAATTAGTACTTCATCGTCATTTAATCTAATTTTGGGATTGTTCTTAACTAACCAAATTTACCTCCCATATGAGGTCTTAAAATCACGTATTATGTCATTCTGAAGATAATAGGATAATCTAGTTTTGCCAACACTTGAGGCCCCTAAAATTCCGATTTTATATTCAAAAACAGTTTGGCTTTTAATATTTACTTTAATTTGAGGATTGATCAATAATAATTGATCTGACATAACAAGCAATATTTTATCATCTATCCATTCAATAGATTCTCCCCCAATTGCGATTTGGAATATCTCTAATGTTTGACTATCAATTATCATGATTTCAGTTTTAGTACTTCCACAAATCATTCCATTTCCAAATGTAATGGCAGTCCCTTCTGAAGAGGAAAGCTGGAAATTTTCAATCACCTTAAAAGCTTTAATTTTTTTCTTTTCAAAACCTTCAGTTGTCCAAACTAAGTCTGTTGTATCCTTATATTCAAATATTTTAAGAGAACCATCCCTAAAAATAGCAGCAAAAATCCCTTGATCCACTTTTACTGCATGTTGCATATTGCCAGCAGATCTTTTAATCTGAATATTTTCATAAGTTCTGTCATTATTCCATTGTCTAATTTTGTTGTTTCCAAAGTAATTATTTGTAACGAAAGTGTTTTCATCTACAAAATCTAAAACAAAGATTGCGTCCCTAGAATAATGAAGATCTTGACCTTCAACCCATTCCTTAATTTGATGATTATAATGAATTGTGGTATGATAGCCATATTTACCAGACACTACAATTTCTTCAGGATTTAGAACTAGACTACACCAAATTGTTTGATCAAAATCGTAAATTTCTGATAATTTATTATCTCTTATATTGATGGACCACAAACAACCAGATTCAAGAGAGATCAAAATACTGTTTTCATCTAATCTCTGCAGATTTCTAATTGTAGATCTTAAATTTGCAATTTGAGTGTCTCTTTGATTAAATTTTAATTGGACTTTTCCTGTTGTTTCAAAATATTCACTTGAAGAAATCTCATTGATTAAACTAGTAAGATTCTCTATTTTGTACAAATATCCATGGTTTGTCCCAACGAAAAGAATATCATTTACAATAGTATGACACTTAAGATGCATAACCATTAATTCTATAAGATTTAAATTAATGTATTGCATAAAATGTGGATATTATTTAGAATTCTCTAGATTAAAATATGGTTTAGTGTTCTATTAATTCTATTTTTTAGAATATTTGGGAAATTTCAAATTTCTGTGCTAATTAATTAGCGCGATATCTAATTAAAAAAAATCAATTTTCAAGCGATTTTAAGGTATTCAACTAGTTTTTAATTTTATGCTTTATCTTCAAAATTTTGTGAACACAAGTCTCAAAC
>JAJRQD010000317.1 GCA_024280435.1 archaeon
CATGATGATGAATATCAGGAGATCCTTGGAAAAATTCTTGATATAACTTCAAACTCAAGTGATGAGAAAACTCAGGAAACTCTTGCGCTCGAGGAGAGAGTTGCTGCTAAATTAGGTGCTTGAGATGAGTAAACATACAATCCGATTTTTGAATTATTCAAATCTTGCTCCAAGTTCCAAAATAATATATGAGAGAACCATAAATCAGTTAATTGATTTCACTTCCATGGATCCTTTGATAATAACTAGTGATAATATTGCTGCATTCAAAGAATACAGATTAACAAAAGCTAATAGAGTCACAGTGAATAAAGATCTCCATAGGTTGTCAAGTTTCTATGAATTTTTAGTATCTGATAACTTGATTAAAGAGAACCCTGTTAAACGAATTAAAAAATACAAATTGAAAAAATCTGAGCAGATAAAAATTAGATATATCAAACATGAAGATGCATTGAAGTTAATTAAACAACCAATACTTCCTTTGATTGAACCAACTTTCAAAAGACAGAGGGATCAAGTTATTCTCGCAATTTTATACTATTGTGGATTAAGAACATCAGAAGTCGTGAAATTAAGATGGAAAGATATTAATTTTGATGAGCGATCTCTACATATTTTTGAATCCAAGGGGAACCTTTCCAGATATGTAAGTATGCCAGTAACTTTGGTCAATATTTTGAAAGGGTATTTATCATATTTTAAAGGGGAAGGAAAATTATTCGAAATATCCGATGACATGATTAGAATAATAGTTTCTAAATATGCAAAAGAAGCAGGAACACAAGTAATAGGTGATAAAATGAAAGTAACACCCGTAATTCTTAGACATTCGTATGCAACATTTTTGACTGAAAAAGGAGTTAGTCCAATTACTTTAGGGGATCTAATGGGGAATCCAACAGCAGTGAAACATTATTCACATATTACCAAAGCAGGGAAAGATAAAGCAGCTGATTTTTTTGATTAAAATATGGTTGACCCTGTAATTGCTTCTTTGATAATATCTGATTTTAATAGCCTCGATCTCTTCTTGTAGATCTCATATGTTTGTTTTAATCCGTTATTAGAAAGATCTCCTACCTCGCTGTGATTATAATTACCTTTGTAATATTTAGAATTTGGATAGCCAAAATTTGGTTTATTTACAATTTCGTCTTTATCTCCAAATATGATATGACGTATAATTTTGTCATCTAAGAAATTTGGATCTATGCCATCTGAAATTTGTTTTATCACACCTGAATTTGCAATGCTTTTTGCAGTCATTACCAATCCTGCTATACCAAAAAATAGTTTCCACCAACCATTTTCGGTCTTATCTACTGCATATTTTGTTGCAATTAATGTCAATGCTGGTTGAATAAATTCATGCATTTTTGCATATAATGATCCAGAAATTGCAGGCGCTAGCATTATATGCGATATCATAGGTCTATAAGAATTTCTGTAAGTTAATAGTGCTAATTCTGTAACTAATGAACCTGCTGAATGGCTCACTATTACTAATCTTTCATTAGATTGAATCGCAGAGTCTATTGCATTTCCTAATTGATAAATTGCTTGTTGCATTACTTTAACAAATTCATCCGCATTAATCAATTCTTCAATTCTATGAATAAGTGACGGATTATCCCATATGATGGCTCCTCCAATTGATGGATTGTAATGAACTGAACTGAAACTTTGTAAAACGGTTTTATAAAATTCTTTTGGATCTTGTGCATAACCTGATACTGTTAATAAAATTACCATAAAATTGATCTGTCACATTAATTAATTAAAATAAGTCATTGCTTAATGTTCAAACCATCTTTATTTTCTCTGAATTTATCAATCTCACAACACACCCTGTGATTGGTTGAGGATACTTTATGTTTTCTTGAATCATATATATACTGATGAGATCAGGGAGAAAATTTTCCTCCAAAAAAAAGTACTATCTAGTCTAGCAAGAGATAGTACACACACACATAATTAATTCGAGAAATAATCAGATAGTATTCATATCGCATACATATTTTTTCACATACACGGTTGTATTTAGCAAATTTTCCTTGTTAGCATGATTTTTTCCTTCCCAGGTTGATCCATGTATTGATGAATTGCAATTGTAATTCATACCTATTTAAATAAAAAAACAGTAGGTAAAATGTAGTTAACAGCTACAAGAGTAAAAATGATGAAACTAAGATTCATAAAAGCTATGACAATAATCTTCCTAATGGTTCTTTCATACTCTGCAATGGCAAAAGTGGTAAGTGCTGCCAGTTAAGAGGATCTTGAATTTGAGGAAGTAGATGAGATGTATGAACATTTCATAGATCGGATGGGTGATGTAAACTATACTGTTACCGATGGATCAACCTGGGAAGGAAAGGATACTCTTTCGCTTTCTGCAACATCTACTCAATCACAGAGCAGAAATATTGAATTTGCATTATCAATAGGTGCTTATCTTGTTCTCTATTATGTGAATAAAGATGGATCTATACCCCAGACAATTGAAGAATTGTATGACTATGACAACATCCAGGCATATGTTCTCTATGATGGTTATGATTATTCAGGTGGGGACAATCATGTCTCATGGATGGATCTCTTTGATATTGGATTCGGTATCAATATTGCATCTGCACAGACACCTGATTTTGATGCAGCCAATAACAATTTGACAGTTGACACTCTCCAAACAGGGGAGACTGATGATATTTATCGATTGACTGATATGATTGAGAATTCTACAGCCTTGATTGATACTACTCAGGTTCATGCAGCTGCTGATACCAATTATGTCGAGTATTCCAAATATATCACCGATTGGTCCAAAGAAGATGAATTGTATGAGACACCTGATGACGATGCTGAACCAAAATCCAAACTATATGGTACAGAAAATATGACGCAAACCACATATACGTGGCTGGCCCGTTATATCGAGGACACAGATGCAATGGGTACTGACCTAGGCATTGACCCTTTCACAGTAACCATCGATGATGGAACTGAAACCATTGATAGTGAATCAGTTACTGTTGCACTTGATGAGAATGCACACGCAGAGGTGAGAAAACTAGTTGATGAGGCTCTGACCGAGGCTGGTGTAGATGGCTATGGTGGCTTCAGTGTTGGAAATATCGGTTCTTCTGTATTATCAAAGATAACCAAGAAAAAAGGATCTTTCTCTTTCTCAAAAGGAATGTCTGTATCCTCACTTATCAGTAAAGGCACTGCAATTACAAAGAAAGCAATAGGAAGCAAGACTGCAAGAGCTGTTGCATTGGCAGCAGTCGCACCCGCAATAGGTGCTGCAGTGGTTGCTAAGAATGTACTCGGATCTTCTAAATTTGTTCAGAAAGCATCTGCAAAAACATCTGCCTTCTTTTCAGGAATTGACAAGAAGTTGGAGAATAGTAAATTTGGATTTGTGGGTTCAATTTACAAGAAAATCAAGAAGACAGTTAATTTACTTCTCAAATACTGGTGGTTATGGCTTGGTCTTATTATCCTTGGATTTGTGATGTTTGCAACTCCTGTTGGGCCTTTCATCATGTCCAACACTATTAGAAAAATAATCCCTGGCAGAAAATAAGTGATAAACTCTGAAATCTATAAAATTATTAAAAAATATATTTGAAAAAATCATATCGATGAAAATAGGTTATTATGCATTTGTAATTGCATTTTTATTAAATTCATTGCTACAGAAAAATAGTCCTGGTAATCTAGTAATATATTTTCTAGTAGCAGCTGTAATTGAGGAAATATCAAAAATATCCATGTATCAAATATCAAAGAAAAAAATCTCATTGATTTGGGTAGCTTTAGGATATGCAGTATCTGAGAATTTAATGTATTATTATTACTATGGCTATATTTTGAGAAGGATCTTCCCCACTCTTTTACATTTGTCACTGGCATATCTTTATTTGAGATTGAAAACCAGATACAAAATCTTCATTATCATAATAATTCATTTCACCTGGAATTATCTAGTCATGGTTATATTATGAATTGCAAATGTAATTCAAACAATATTAAATACAGAAGATATAATTAAAGTATGGCTTTGAAAAAAATAGGCAATAAGGGAAAAAGTAAATCTAGTAAAGCAAATACTCGAATAATCGACAATACACCCAATTTGGATATATCAAATATATCAGGGTATGGATCATTAGAAAACAAATCAAAGAAAGGATCCAATTTTAAAAAAAATATCAAAAAATCTAAGAGAGTTGTTAATTCAAAACAGGAACGAATGATAGATCAAATTCCAAGGCAGACCAAAGAGAAATCAAAAAGATCTGCCGCCAAGAAGAAATCTCGCAAGATAGAAGTTAAATACAGAGGTTATAAAGCAGATAAAAAAGGAATTACCCTTAGAAAGAGAGGAACAAAGATACTCAAAGACCAGGTAGATACGGTGGAACATGCGGGTGCATTTGATTATGATGTGAAGTCTCGACCTAAACGATTTAAGGAGGAGAGAGGAAAGAAATCAAGTGTATATCCTATTGTCTGGGGAGATGAGGATTATGAGATATTGTATCATACTCATCCAATTGCAAACCAGTACAAAAAAGGATCAAGAAGATACAATACACGAATGGAATTATCAAAAGTTCTTAGTGTGGCTGATATCAGTGTATTGATCTCAGATAATCTTGATACCGGGCGGGATCGTCATTTATTGATCACACCTGATAAGAGTATTATCGAATATAGAATTGTTGATAAAAAGAAAGCTCTTGGAATGAAAGGATCTCTGAAGAGTAGTAAGAATAAAGCAGAAGCAGCAACTGATAAAAAATATAAGTATACGAGTTATCAGGTACCAGGAATGACAAAAAAACAGGAGGAAGAATCAATTAAATGGATCCGTTATTATAAATCTCAATGGAAGAAAATATTGCTAGATGAACATGGAATTTTAGTACTGGATCATGGTAAAAGATCTGAGATAAAGCTAGATATACCCGTGAAACATTCTGGAAAAGATGTAGTGAATTAAATCAATTGTGTGGTATTGATTGTAATTTATTAATTTCATAATATTTTTCTTTAATTCCTTCAATTTTCTTATTATATTGATGTAGGTGACTTCTTTCAGTACTATTTAGAGATATTCCCAACTCTCTTTTAATTAATGCTTCAAGCTGTTTATCAGTCACAATTGATAATTTCAATTTTTCAACCTTCTTGATAATATATTTGATAATTTTATCATTATCATCTGTCCATGTCCTATTGATTTTAATTTTTCCACAGCATTGCTTGACTTCTATCCCAGTAATGGTTCTTATGGTGGGATTGTAATGTTTAGTATCAGTACATGATTCTGAATGAGGTTCATCGATAGTCATAATGTCCAAAGATTATTTGGACATATTAATATATAAATATTTATTATTCAATGTAGATCATTGGTAAGTAGATTTGGATATATCTATTACATTTTAAATTTATTATTGGGCATCACACAACTTTTTTTAAGTAGTACTTATTACTGTGGATTGTAATATAATTTTACAGAGCGAATTTATATGGCTGAAGTAATTGATTCTAGTTATAGGGGTATTTTTGATATAACCAGGCAAAGAGTTGATCCCTCGAGTTTCAACATTTCCTCTCGAATTGAAGAAGATTCGGATAATTGGAATTTAATACGAATTATTTTTGAAAGTGAAGAAGAAAATAATGAATTAACAAAAGAACAAATAGAGAGATTAGATCAAGTTTATGAAGATATTCAATCAGGAAAATATAAAAAATATGAAAGAATAATCTGAGGGATCTCTTTGAAGAAAAAGGGTAACAAAGATTTTGAAGTATATCTTGATCCCTATGCAAGTAGAGAATTGAAGAAATTACCTGAAGATCATCAAAAGGTAATCCGTAATTCGCTCAAATTGCTAAATAAACCATATTCCTATGGTTCATTAGAAAAAATGAAGGGTAAGTCAAAATTAAAAAATGTTTATAAAATAAAGATTTTAAGTGGCATTTATCAAAATGATCAAGGAGAAGATATTAAGATAAATGAATTGAATTATCGTGTGATATTTGCTATAGAGAAAAAATTAGTAATTATATTGGTAACTGATATTTTTGATAGAAAAAGGGATATAAACGTGCACATTATAAAGTGCTAAATCAAAGCATATGGAGAGATATTAGATGAAACAAATAAATCCACCAAAATTAGAAGAATTTGATGAAGTAAGTTTTAAAATAAATCAAGAACCTTGGTTAACTTATCAACTACGTAATACTACTACGAAAGTAAAATTAAGATGGATATTAACGAGATTATTTGCTAGACCAATAGAAGATAATAAAGTAGATATAGTGTTTAAGAGCCAAAATATTACTGTAATCACTGATATTCCAAAAAAACAATATAATGATAATATTACAACACCTGTACCGCATCATTCTCAGTATGAGAATTATCGAGGAAAAGATGTAGGATTTGATATAATTTATGAAGATTGGAATGAATATGAATTTGAATATATTGAGCAGAAATTTATATTAAGGGTGAAACTTACACTAATAGATGTTGCAGAAACAAGTATTGTAACGCAAGAAAGGGAACCTATGTATTTAATTAGGCATGACACTGCAGTATTAATGAAACAACTTAAAGAATAACAATTGTATATACTATGAGTTCCTATGATGAAATTCATTTGTATTACGAATAATATTATATCTCAGATTTAATTATTTCATATTCTATTAATGTTCTCAATGTAATATTCTTGGTTATATGATCAGTGAACAAGAATTGAATTACTAGTATCTCTTTTTTACACATAATTTCAATTTCATTCTTTTTGAAAACAGTTCTAGAGCCTATTTTGTTTATAATTTCCTCATGGTTTTTAGTTCTAAATGTTTTTTCTACAATTCCTATTGCAGAGATTACCTTCTTTTGCCACTGTTGATTGTTGGTTCTTTAATCGTTGCAATCGCACTTTATATGAAATTTAGGTACTAAATTTTTTAGTAATTAAAATAATATAGATTACTTTCTCATTTTTAATATAGTTAAACTCTCAAGCATAAGTGGATGCATATCGATTTGCGCCAAGGAAAAACATTAATTCAGAATTTATTATTTTGCCACATTATTTTTGTTAATTAAATCATATGAACAATTTTACCAAGGGGGAGTGCATTAAAAGTGAACATGTTGTATGTATGTCTGAAAGTGTAATATTTGAATAAAAGTCGGTATTTTTGAGTATGTTCACTTTTAATTTATTATGTTAAGTGTAAAATTATTAATGAACAGCAAGTAATGAATCAAATGTTGTATGTCTAATACCTAATATTTCCGAGACTTCAATCTGTGTTAATTTTTTTGCATGATATGCATTCATCACAACCTGTGTAAATTTAGAGCCTTTTTCTGAGTATACTTTATTTTTGTATGAGAAACCACCAGATTTATTATTTTCTGATTTTTTATAGTAAGGTCTCTCCAAAAACTCATTGAGTTGGGTTCTAGAAATCACATCTCTCTTAACTAATTCCACTCCAAGTGCATATTTGCTGGAATGTAATTTTTCAGATAAGTTATTAATATCTGAACCAATATCTGTTTGATTAATGGTTATTTTTTTCATAATCTGATCGGGAAATATAATAGCAGCTGCAAATTTATTACACCATATCTCGGTTGAATTATCAGGTTCTATTTCTGATGGATTACTTATTCCATGTTTATTAAGAAGAATATGTCCAAGTTCATGTAATAGTGTAAATATGCGAGCAGGTTTATCTTCATTTTTATTTAGAGTTATTGCATTAATATTCTGCAATTTTACAGTAAATCCTCTTGTATCATTCATAGGAAAATTATTTTGAAAAACCAGTATTCCAAATTCAAAAACACCTTTCCTTATATTGCGTAATACAGTATCAATATTTTTATAATTTCTCATTTTCTCAAATTCAATAAGTTGATTAATTTGCTGGCCTGCTATTATTGGATCAGTAGTTTCAGTGAAATTTGGTAATGATTTTGCCCCATAATCTTCTTTATATGTATTATATATGTCAATAAACCATAATGTTTCTCTGATTGCATTAATGGTCTTAAAATTGATTTTATCTAAATTAACATTTCTAAATTCAATTTGATGTTCAGGAAAGTTTGGAGTTTCACTAAGAAAAAAGGTAGATACAGGTATTTTTAAATCATTAGACAGTTTTCTAAGTTTACTAATAGTGGTTTTTACTTTCTCATTTTTAATAATTCCAATTTTATATTTCTCTTGGATTAACTCATCTGGAATATTAAAATATTCTGTAATATATGTAAAAACAACTGTGAGAATTTCAATCTTGATAGAATTTGGTTTTTTCAACATACTAAATACTCCTTTATCATTTTAATACCCCTTGTAATTTAAAAAATTCAAGTAACTTAAGTGAACTAATGTTATATTTTTGTGCAACCCATGGTATTTTATTTTTATTATTACCTTCCTCATTGATAATAATTGGATTGTACCCCATATCCTTGAATTCTAATGCAAGTGCGATAATATGAGGATCTGCATGATTTGGTCTTGGCTTATTCTGATTTTTATTTTTATGTAATCCAGGATATTTTTTAATACCTCACTTAACTTTACATACATTCCATCATTTTCATATATTAGCCCAAGTTTATTGTCTTCTATCCATGATACAATAATAGGATGTCCTCTAGACGCTTCATTAAATACTTCAGTTGGTATTTTTAATTTATTTTCCTGAATTAATATTTTCAAATTTTTCCAATAAGGTCCAAAATCATTATATTTTTCAGGATAGAATACAAGGTTTGCTATTGATGATGTGTCAATAATATATATGTCTTTATTCATCCTCCCTCAGCCCTCTCCCTCGATTTTGAGTAGCAATCCTCTGATAGAGTTTTTGATATCCAGTATATCAGATTTTAGGTTCTGTATATCTTCTTCCAGTTTCTCAAATCTAGATGATCCCTCTGCTGCATAATTATCCATAAATTCTTCTATTGCAATTTTCATAACTATAGACTTGTTTCCTTGGAAATATTGCTCAGCAAATTCTTGCAAATTGTCTTGAAAATTCTTATCTGCTTTAAAACCTATTAACTTACTCATAATATAACTTTGTTTAACTATGTTAAATTATTTATTTATACCAAATATATGATTCCATAAACTTTATATTAAATAAAGTTAAACTTAGTATAACTATGACTGTTACAGGTACTACTACTAAAAAAATGAAAGGTCCTAAATTTCTTGTCGTTATTGACCAAGAGATTAGGGAGTTACTAAAAATTAAGGATGGAGATTTTGTCAAACTTTCAGTTGAGAAAATCCTTCCTAAGAACGAGGAGGCATACTGTTTATGAATACAATCACAGTCAAAACCAACCAAAATCTACTTGAATTTATAACAGGATTACAATGTCCTGCATGTAAGAAACATAATGATGAATTACTTGCAGGACGTGAAATTAACCAAGGAGAATATGAGGATTACATGATTGAATCACAGATTATATTCTTCGAAAATAAATTAGTATGCAATAATTGTGAGGAGGTACCAGAGATGAAAATCAAACTTACACTAGAATTAATCAAGGAGAATGAAAAGGAATGACAGAAATGTATTTTAAAGAAACTGGTCCAGTCGAAACCAGTATAATTAATAATCGAGAATATCAACCCAGATCTAAAATCAATTCAGAAAAATTGGATGAATTAAAAGAGAGTATCCAATCAACTGGAGGCAATCTAGAATACGTTATTTTAATGGAAAAAAATAATGAATTAATCACATTGGCAGGGCATAGAAGAGTCCAGGCATGTAAAGAATTAGGAATATTTGTTAATGCAAGAATAATGGAAGAAAAAACAGAGGAAGAAGCGTGGTCTATTGCAATTGCCACAAATATCAAAGAAGACATGTCCACCGCTGATATGATCAGATCCGTTGGGAGATTAATCTCATTTGGATCAAGTGAAAGAGAAGTAGCAAAAAAACTGGGTATATCTTCTGGGACCGCTCATAATTATTCAATGTGCTCACAGCATGAGCAGTCCATTCTTGAAAAAATTGACAGCTCAGAGCTTTCAATTTCAAAAGCGGTTCTCATCGCTTCTATCGCTAAAACACAGCAAATGTTTTTTGTAGAACAAAGTATTTCAAATGGTTGGACCACAGAACTAACTAAAAAATACGTGGAGATGTGGAACTCTTCAAAGACAAGTGTTAAAAACAGATTAAAAAAAGGAAAAATCACCTGGGAAGAAGCTTATGATAAATATTTAGATCAGAAATCGATTACTAAATTGATTGAACTGGGTTTCCCAGAGAATGCCCCTGAACATCATAAATTATTATTTGCAAGGTCCATAGATAAATGGGAACACAATGATACAGTTTACAGAATTAAAGTGTACAATGATTATCTACGGTACAATCATGAATTGATCACTTTATTGCATGATAATGCAACTACATGGGATAATGTGGAGAGTAATTATAGATTTCAGATGGCAGAAGAAGCACATCTTGAAGAATTTGGGCCACAAATATCTAAGTTTCAAGAAAAGTGGAATTTAGAGGAAGCATTTGAGATTTTGGTATTTGCTGACAGAGAGAAGCAAATTAATGAGATTGCAACAACTCTGAAAGATCAATTTGATTTTATTCATGATGAATGGATCAAGCAGTTCAAGCAGGATGAGGATCTTGGTAAATTATTATCTGGTATAGATGCACATTTAGAAGAGACCAAGAAATTAGCTGAGGATTATCTTGAGGCCGAAGATGGGAAAAAAATTGATGATGGATTAGCAAAAGAAAGAGATATACGCCAAGATACACCTGAGGATGAATTAACTTTTGTATGTGAGAATTGCCACCTTGTAGTTGCAGCATTCCTTAAAAATTCTCATAAATGCAAAACTACACATGAAAGATTTGATGAGGAATTAGCAAAAGAAAGAGAGGAGAACATAGAGGAAAGGAATAGAAGAGAATTATATTCCAGAATATTTACTAGAAGTATTGAATATATCAATGCTCACCTGGATAAAAAAATTAAGAATGTGAAAATATCAGAAACTGAAGAAACTTTATTTTCAGATCTCAAAGGTTCAATAAATCGATGGGAAGCACTTCAAAAACAAGGAATGCAATATCATGATGCAGATATTGATGCACTTCAGAGAATTTATGATATGCAGAAATCAGCATATGATAAATTTAATGCAGCACTTGAGAATGAAAAGATAGAGAAACATAAAACTGTATTTCTTCCACTATTACAAACCATAGATGAGAAAAATAATCTTGATATTTTAGAAATAGTTGAGTTTGTTTCAGGATGCAATTTAATGAGAACGAATATCATAAATGCTCTGGATAAAAAATTAAAGATCACTAATCAAAAATCCTTATTACAGTCATTTAGAGATACTGGGGATTTGCAACCATTTTATGATGCTGTTTGTGAAGCAGATCCACCATTTGATTATGAGGGATTGCATGATGCCTGTACAATTGGTTACAAGCACGATGTTAGTGAATGTGTTTTTGTTTCTGAAAAAACTAATGCTGCAACTGTAGGAAAAGAGCAAAAATCAGATAAACTAGAAACTTCTCTAGATGAATACGCTCAGAAAGTGCCTTTAAATGAAACTGATACTGAAAACCATTCAGATACAAAGGATGAGCAAGAAATTAATGATACCGAACCAGTAAAAGAGGAAATTAAAGCAAAGATAGACATCACTGGATTAACAAAATTAGATGAGTTGCACTACATTGATTTTCAATTCATAAAAGAGCAAGTAAAACAGTTGCATAATATTTTAGCAATCAAATATGATCTTACAAAACATCTTGAGCTTGTTGAGGCTTCAACTGATTTACTCCTGGAAGAAACTAAAAATATTTTAGAATATAAGAAAAGAGGATATGGATTACTAAAACAACCACCAAATGAAAAGAAACATGAGATCTTGAAATGCAATTTAGTTAAACTTTTAGAAAATGATAGTTTTATCAAGATGTATGAACTCAAGTATGGATTACCTGAGGAAATTCATTCAAGAGTAAGAGATCAAGTAATTCAATTCTCACTTATTTTAATCCCATCAGTAGCAGATCAAAGAGTTATCATGGTACCATGGATTTCATTTGGACCAACCACTTCAAAGCATTATTGGGGTGGAAATGGATTTATCTTTGATAGCTATCCAGATTTCTTTGAGGTATTCAAACCATAGGAGCTGTTATTATGGTAAAAACAAATAATGATGTTGTAAAAATTCGAGAGATGTATGAAAAACATGCTCTTGAGTATGTAAAATCAAATTATGAGGGAAATAAAGTAACATTACTGGGTCATACTAAACCGGGTAAGCGAACCAAAGATATCCAGATTATTGTTGAGAATGGATATAAAATTCTCATCGAAGTAAAAGGTACCCAGTTGCTTGATAAAAACGGAGGGTCTCCCAGATGGCAGAGAATAAAACTTAATGAACGAGATTATGCAGGAACTGAGATTGCTGATTTCTTCCTGATCATTTTTGATACTTCTCAATTGGGAATGCAATTTGGAAAGTGCAGCATATGTAATGATCCCGAATGTTCATTACATTATCAGATAATTAATTCTGATACAATGTTGAATATTGTTCCAGATCAAACCAAGAGATATGCAAGAATTAGTTTACTGAAATTATTCAAGGAGTTGAAATTATGACTGAAGTTTTGAAAAATAATATAGAAAAAAATCTCTCAGACTCTCTAGAGAGAGAGACCTTATTGAACTCTTCTTCTTCTTCTACTAGTTTTCCAATATGGAAAATCAAGATGGAGGGTTTAAGGGAGGAAGAAATAGAACAGACAGGGGAGTCTCTCTCCCATGGTTTAGAAAGAATCTTTGGAGTCTCTTGGAATGAACCAATATCAATTGATATAGATAAACTAATTCTCAAAAAGAATAAAAAATTAATTAATCATATTATGGATATTAAAGTATATTCACCTAAAGGATTTATGAAATTATATGAGGAAGATCTTGGGATCAGTTCAAAAACACTGTATAAAGTTCAGAAGATATTAACCAAATATGATTTGTTGAATATCACAAAATGGATTGGTAAAGCAAGAGCTACTTTTGGTCTAACACTATATTTCACAAATGATGCATCACAAATTCATTTTGAAAAATATCTTTTAGATTACATTATTCAAGATGAATTGAGATACGAAACTCAGAAGATTAGAGATCGAAAAAGGTCACCTGAAGAAATAGTGGACCATAATAAGCAGGTTAGAGAACTCTCTAAATTAGCAAAAGAAAAAGAACCTTTGAACAATCAAGAAAAGGCCAAAGTCATATTAGCAGCAGAAGAAATTAGTATATTTTCGAAAGATTTAGAAAAAGAAAGGAATGTACTCAAAAAACATTCTAACTTTTGTGGTACTTGTGAAGCAGCTTATTTTTCAGGTTCAGAAAATAAATGTTATGAATTTCATAAGATCAGGCAACGTTTTAATAAACTTAGTAAAACAGTGGTGAAAACTGTCGCCAAAAACAAAGATAAAATTATTTCACAAGTCAAAGATATTGATAAAATCAAATTGTTTACTAATGATATTACAAAGGTGCTAACTTATAATGATAAATCAATAAAACAACTGGAGGAGAAAAACAGTGACAATTAACAAACAAGACAAAGCAAGATCTCTCAGTTATCGAATGATGATTGATAGATCCCAAGATCGATACTCAAAACCATTACCAAAAGAATTCAAAGTAATAGATGAGAAGTCCCCCCAAGGAACTAAAACTATGGAAATAAAGGAGAAGAACTAAAAATGGCAACTGTAACAGTTACAAAAAAACAAGTAAAAATCGAAGATGAGAATTGGTCTCAAAAAGGAAATGGTCCAATATTTGTTGATGCATTTGATTTAAATGATCAAATAGCAGTACAATTAATTTCATGGACCAAAAACACATCAAAACTACCTAAATTTAAGAATGGAGTTTCATATGAGATTGAAATATCCAAATTAGGAGATAGAGGATTTGGAATGCAGTACACTATTTCACTGGAAAAAGAACCAATTCAATTGGATCCTGAATTAGTTGAGATTATTCAGGAAGAAAAAATAGTAGCAATCAAAGAAGATATCCGCCAAGATACACCATCAATTACTACTGATATTAATAACACAAGTCAAGTAGTTAAATATGAGGAAAAGAACGTGGAAATTCGTGATATTCAAACTAATAGTATTGAGAAAGTAGCAGAGGATTGGAAGCTCTATCAATATGTGATTAATGAAATTGTGAGTGAAACTGACTTTCATACAATCCAAACAAAAGAAGGCCCAAAAAGATACATGAAAAAATCAGGTTTTAGAAAATTGGGTACTGCCTTTAATATTTCCAACCAGTTAATCTCTGAGGAGTATCATAAGGATCCTGCTTACTACAAATTAATGGTTCGAGCAATCTCTGATTTAATTGGAATGGGTGAAGTTTCAGCAGAGGAGGTTCAATAAGATGGCAACCACAACTATCATTAGAAAAACAGTTAGAATAACAGGTTATGAGTGGTACAAATCTTCTGAAAAAGCACCATTCAAAATCTCCGCAATTGATGTAGAAACCAAAGAAACTGTAACAATTGTTTTCTGGGGTAAAACTCATCCGGGTCAAATAATTCAAGATGAAGTTTATGAAGTTGAGCTTTCCTCTGCTAAAAATACAGAAAAATATGGAATACAATATACTTTGGCTCGTAAAAGTGAAGAACATGGTCCAAAACATATGGTTTTAGTAAAGAATGGTGAGAAGATTAAGCCAATTGAGGGATTAAAACTAAAATTTAATGCAGTTGAGAAAACAGAAATAAAGGTAATCGGAAAATGGAGAAAGATTAATGATTATAATTTTACATTAGCAATCAGAGATCTTGATACTGAATTCGGTGAGAATGCTCTATTAGTTTTTAATGGACAAAATAAACCTGAATTTGAGCTTGGTTCTAACTATTTAGTTGAAGTAATCAAGCGAGTTGATGATGACCAAGATAGAAGATCATATCAATTCAAAAATTTTATTAAGAAAACAAGAGATACTCTTTCCTTCAAAGACATTGATCGATTAAATAATGAGGAAACTGATTCAAATAATAAATCAGATGATGCTCTTGATACAATATTCAAAGAGATCTTCGATGCTATGCAGGAAGATAGTCTAAATTATGTCCCAGGATACAAGACTTATCGTGCAAGTTCAGTTAATGAATGTGCAAGAAAAACATTATTAAAAAAATGGGAAGTTGATTACTCTGCTGCAACTAGAAAAAATATTGCTGCACTCAGAAAATCAGTTGACTATGATCGTGATAGAATGGGTGCAACTTGGGTTGGTACAGCTATTCATGAGTATATTGAGAATATCATGAAAAAGAAATCAATCTATATGTCATCTGAGGAGAAGATTAGGATACAAGAAAAAGGAATAGCATTTGTTGGCCACTATGATCTATTGTTAAAAATTAATGGCCAACTGTATGTTGGAGATATAAAGACAACTAATCCAAAACACGAGGGCACACAGTATGAGTTTAAGTTAGAGAAGCATTTTAAGCAACTGAATATTTATCAACATTATTTTGATGGTATTCCAGGGCTGATAATTTATGTTCAGAGAAATAAAGGTAAAATTACTATTTTCAAAAATGCATATTCTGCTGCACTCTGGAATAAAACTCTCAATCAAGCAATACTACTTGCAGATTGTGAGATGAGGCATGAGTTACCTGCTTTACCAAGCTCATACAGTGTAGATTCTGCACCATGCACCTATGGACCTGAATATCCCTGCGAGTATAGGGAGATCTGTTGGAGGAATGCTAAATGATAACCATTTATTGTAAAGAGTGCAAGTCTCAAATAGAAGTTTATAATGGGAAATCAGGCATTGCCCAGACACAAGAACATTATGAGAAACATTTGATCAAGAAATCTGGCTCAATAACAGTTCAAAGCATTCAAGGTATACTTGGGTCTGTTGAGTATGCATTATCAAAAAATGATATCACAAAGGCAGAAAGATATCACTTGAAACAGATCCTTGATTCTGTAAATGCTATAATCATAGGTAAAGAATACAAATTTGAATGTTTAAATTGTAATTTTAAAACAAATAATCAAATTGCTGCAATTAAACATAAACCACGTAATAGTAAATTCAATAATTTCCGATCAAGTGATCATAATCTAAGCGGGCCTGCTGGATGGTATTGTACCTGTGGCTTTCGATGTGTGTCTCATTTTGGGGCTATTCAACACAAGAAAACTTGTTGGAATGGTAATATAATTAGGTTTGATGAGGTTAAAACTCTCAAGAAAAGAGAGGTAAAGGAGGCTGCGATTGTATGAATGCTCAAGAACTCGCAACTCATCAAATAAAAAAAGAGATCAAATCAATTGGTACCACAATTGTTCAATTGTTTAGACTGCTTAATAAAAAAGAGGTTCGTAGGCTAAAGAAAGAAATTATCAAATCCATACCAGGAGAGGAAATTAATTTCTGTCCTATTTGTGGAATTGCAAGAGTTTATCTTGATAAGTACTGGGAATGTACATTTGGTCATAAATTTGGAATTATTATATTGGAGGAAGTTGAATGACTGAGGCGATGGAAAAAGTAGTGATAACTGAGAAAAATGATTTTCATGAATACTTAGAGAGAATTGCTAAAATTGAAGAAAAAATAGAAGCAATTCTTGATATACTTGATTCTATGAGAGCAAGGAGTTGACATTATGCCGAGGGATAAGAACACTAAATTAATAACATTTGAGGTTGATAAAGATACTCATAAAAATTACAAAAAGTTAGTGAAGAAATTACCACACATCTCAACTTTATCACATTTAATACGGCGGTCCCTTCTTGATTTTGAAAAAAATTTAGATGGATCCAATTATGTAGTCAAAGGTAAATCTTCAAATTCTGAAATAATAGATATTCTGAAAGAAATTTCAAAAAAGATTGATGATAACAATACACATCTTTCAGGTAACATGAACATAATTATGTCTCACCTTCAAATATCAAAATCAAGTGAAGTACAAAATTATATTGATAAAATAACTGAGACGTTGTTTGTTGAGAAACAGCAGAAACTATTGAAAATTAAAATGCCAGGGCAATTAATTCCTTTATTAAAATTTAAGCATCACTCTGATTATCTCAATGATTGGTTAGCCCAGCAAGAGCAGAGAGAATATTTACATTTCAGTAAGGGAAAAATTGTCTGGAATGAGAAAAAAATAAGGGAGTATTATCATGATTGATATAGAAGCATTTGCAGAGTATTTAGAAGCACATTCTGCAACTAGAAACACGATTAGAGTGTATTGCTCAAATGGAAGAAAAATAATTTCCAATCATGCTCTAGATAATTTGCAACAGTTTCATAAATTCATAAACAAGCAAAGAAAAATAATGGCTCAGAAATCATTTAATCTTATATTAACAACATTCAAGGCAATTTTGAGATATGCTGATATATTTGATATTGAAATTGATGATAAAATAATCAAAGAAATCGGATCTATTCGTTCATATAGCAATCCAATTCCAATACAAGAAAGACGGGCCTACTCAAGAGAGGAAATATCAAAGCTTCTAAATGATGTGGACATGAAAGCTTGGAGATGGCAAGCAATTTGGACCATGGTATCATTCGGTTTGAGAAAATCAGAATTGCGAAATTTAAAAGTTTCAGATATTGATCTGATTAATAATAGGTTAAATATCAGGCCAGAAATCTCTAAAAGTAAAAAATATCGCTCAGTTCCTATAAATTCTCAGAATAAAAATGTGATATTGTCTTGGTTAAATAATCAGGAATGTGAGACTTATTATCTTGAACTAAAGAAAGGGAAGATGATATCAGATCGTTCCCTTGGTACCTGGACAAAAATAAATGAGTTAGTTGGATTTAAATTGAAAGCACACAATCTCAGATATACTTTTGCTACAAATTTATATTTGAAAACAAATGATATAGTATTGGTACAGAAAATGTTGGGCCATTCGAATCCATCTGTTACTTCGATATATCTCAAATTAACTAGAGAAGATCTTGATACTAAATTCTTGGAGGCTGATTTATCATTTATTTGAAGAATTTGTCTTATAGAGAAAACACAGAGCAAGTTGCGTATAGTGTCAGCTATCCGCAATTATTATTCTATAGCATTTTTTATTTCAGTATTTGTAAATAAATCATAGTTAATTGTGCAAAAGATCATTAACTAAATTAATTATCATCAGTAATA
>JAJRQD010000318.1 GCA_024280435.1 archaeon
ATAGGGTATCCAAATCCTCTCTGCATCTCTGATCTTCTTTCCAACTCGCTCATTTCTATCATCAAAATCCACTCTGATACCTTTTTTCTCCAACTTAGCCATCAATTTCTCTGCATACTTGAAGTGACTATCAGATATCGGTAGTAATCTTACCTGTATTGGAGCAAGCCAGAATGGGAATGATGGTTTAATTCCCTTCCGGATCTTCATCGCAGCCTGTTCTAGTATGGCATATACCACCCTCTCGATAGCACCGGATAGAGATGTGTGCAGTATAAATGGTCTTACCTTCTCTCCTTTATTATTTGTGTAATGAATACCAAATCTCTCTGCATTCTCCACATCTATCTGAACTGTGGATAGAGCTGCTGCTTTCTTCTGTCCATCAAGTACATTGAATTCAAATTTACAAACAAAATATGCGTATCTCTTATCAAATAGCTCAAGCATAATTGGCCTATCAATCAATGCCACCATGCTATTGAACCAATCTTTGTTCTCCTCATAAAAATCAGTCTGAAATCTGAATACAGCCTCATATTCAAGATCAAAATCAGACATCATATTCACACACAGCTCGAACTGGTTCTTGAATTCATCTCTTGCCTGTTCAATATCTGCTGCAAGAGTATGCTGATCAGGCATGGAGAAAGTTCTTAATCTTCTAAGTGCAGCCAGTTCACCCCTCTGTTCTCTTCTAAATGAATAATGTGTCATCTCAAATAGTTTCAGTGGTAGCTGTTTGTAGGAGATCAATGCATCTGCACCTATTAGAAACTGCCCAAAACAGGCTGCGAACCTGAGAAAATACCTGTCATTACCGGATTGTATAACATACTGTCTGGCAGGAAATCTATTCATATACTTCTCAAGTGATTCATGATGAAAATCATACATTATGGGTGTCTCCACACAATGAGCACCATGCCTGATATGTGTATTGGTGACATGATCCTCAAGTAATCTTTTAACTAACCATCCAGATGGATACCATCTCATATTTCCCGCATCTGATGCAGGTTCATAGTCCACCAGTTCTAATCTCTGCATTAATTCTACATGTGCAGGTGGTGCATCAGCAGCCCTTCTCTTCTCAGTCTCATATTTGAAAAAGTGTTTAAAATTGGATTTTTTCTTGAAGCGATACTCTGCATGTGGTATACTTGTACCATCTGCGAGAACTATGAAGAAATCATGTTTTGCATCATCCTCTGCCTTGATTGCAGCACTTTCCACCTCCTTTGATTTACTATCTTTGGATGGTGAGAATTCTCTACTCAGCTCAGAAAGTGGATGACCCTTTACCTTGACTGAGAAACCTTTATACCATCCAAAAGGTGCTCTCACAACCTGATCATATTTACCAAGTGCTTTAATTGATGCTTCTACCTTTCTCATTATTTTCAAGGCAATATCTGGTCTACTTGGAGTTGAAGTGAGATGCACCCATGGATACACAACAATGTTTGTTGCTTTCAAATCATCTGCCACCTTAGTTATCTCAATGACTGTCTGATCTGCTGCGGCATCATAATCCTGTTCATCTACTGTTTCCACTGCAATCATAGCAACAAGTGCCTCATCAACTGCAATAGATTTCATCTCTATCTCTTCTGCTGACTTGAGTGCCTTCTTCTTAGGCTCATATTCAAAGTCATCTGCATGTAATAATATAATTCTCATAATAGACCAAATCGTATTAGTTAATCCAAAATTTGTTTTGGGTATAAAAAACTCTATTGTTAGTATTCATTCTATTTCAGTATTAGAGCTACAATTATTTTTTTAGTTTATTTTTAGGATATATCTAATTTATATTCTATACTTATTTTGCCTCAATTGACCAGATCTCTATGTCATCATCTGTTAGGGATTGATCCTCCATAACATACTTGATTGTATCTTTTGCCAATGTTTCCAACTCTGAAACACTCATATCATCAATAGGTGTCTCTGTGTTTTTCTCCTTGATGAATTTAATTGCCTTAGCATCACCCTGACCAATTGCTTTGGCCTTGGTCTCAACTAGACCTCCTCCGGGATTTAGGAAGAAGATACGTGGCTTGTCATCAAACACATCAATACCACCAAGTAAAAATCCAATTCCCAATGGTCTCATTAATCCAGTTTGCAGGAATTGATGTGTATAATCAGCCAATAATGTGGCAAGTGCTTTGATATCAATCATATCATCATAAGTCATCTTATGAATTGCAGCCTCTACTCGTGCTCTTGAAACAAGTAATCTTCCATCGGCAGCATATCCAGAGAAAATTGAAGACATTTGACTTGCAATCTTTGATATTTTTGGATTGGGTATATCCAGATCTATGGTATCGACTTTACCAGCCAAGACAACTCCGTTGTTGGAACGCAATCCTATTGCGATCCTACCTCTTCTCATTGCCTCTCGGGCATATTCAGTTTGTATTAAACGACCCTCTGGTGAGTACATTGATGAACTACGGTCATAGCCCTGATTTGCGGAACTTCCAAACATATTTTATTTCTCCTAATTTGCAAAGGGATACTTGTTACCAAGAATTCCCTTAATATCCTCTTTTGCAAGAGTTTTCACACCATCTGCGGTGACAACTACGCAGTCCATACCATCACCAGTAGCTATATCTTTGATAATTGCAGATCTTAGTGCAAGTAATGCTACTTTCTTAGCCTGCTCTTCTTCCATATCTTCCTCATACAGAGATTCCAATGCACCATATGCGAATGGTGATCCAGAACCTGTTGAGGTATATGGCTCTTCACCAAATGCACCAGAACCATCAAGATTGTATACATGTGGACCTTTGTGATCATATCCTGCCAGGATTAGACCCACGTAATATGGGAAGCCAGTTCTGAATTGCCCATACATGATACGTGCGAGTAAACTTCCAACAACTCTGGTTTCCATCTCTCTCTCTCGTTCCAATTCAAATATCTGGATCTGTGCTTTTAATAACTTTACAAGATACTGTGCATCAGATACCAATCCTGCAATTGTCATAACTGTTTTTTCATTCAATACGTGTAATTTTTTAGCTCTTGGGCTGGCAACCATATAACCGGCAGACGCCCTGTTGTCTGTGGCAACTACTACACCATTCTTGAACTTCAAAGCAACGGTTGTGGTACCGTGTTGAGGTTCTGGTAGGTAGTCAGGCATAACAAAAGGCTTTTTATTTTTGTTTTCCATAATTAATCTAATTTCCTGTTTATCTGAATATAGTTTATTTCTTTTTAAATGACTATGTAATATATAAAGTCTGAATGCCTAGTATCAATGTTTAAAATTTGTCAAAGTAATAATTTCAAATGAATTCTTATTTGAGTATCTATCACTATTATTAAAATAAAAAATAATATATTGGTAATCAGTGGAAGTATAACTTCCTAGGTGTTTAAAATGGAAAGAGAATTTATTCTTATCAAACCAGATGCAGTACAGAGAGGATTAGTAGGCGAGATTATCAAGAGAATCGAGAGAACCGGCCTCAAATTAATTGCAATGAAATTTATTCAGGTAACCAAAGAACAGGCTGAGAAGCATTATGAAATACACAAGGAGAGACCATTCTATCCCGGTCTTGTATCATTCATTACCTCAGGTCCAACTGTTGCTATTGCAGTAGAGGGTATGAATGCAGTAGTCAAGACCAGAAATCTTGTAGGAGCTACCAATCCAAAGGATGCAGCCCCAGGTTCAATCAGAGGGGATTTTGGACTTGACATCGGTAGAAATATGGTACATGCATCAGATTCTGTGGAAAATGCAAAGATAGAGCTGGCAATTTACTTTACAGAGGAAGAGTATAAATCATGGTCACCAGTAACTGATGCATGGTTATATGAATAATCAAATAAAAAATCACATAATTTTTTGGATAACATAACTTGTACTATCACTTAGTATATAGATAACTAATCAATACACTAGATTGTAGCTTAAACTAAGATGATGATATAATGAGTGAAGAAGAAAAAAGAATAAGAGCGCCTATTGCCGTAATTATGGGACATGTCGATAGTGGAAAGACATCTCTACTGGATAAAGTTAGAAAGACAGTTGTGCAGGCTCGTGAAGCGGGAGGTATTACACAACACATTGGAGCATCTTTATTTCCAAAGGAGACCATAGTTGAGATTGCATCAAAAATAAATAAAAAAATAGATCTGAAAACACCTGGTATTCTGATAATAGATACACCTGGCCATGAGGCATTTATGACTCTAAGAACAAGAGGTGCTAGTATTGCAGATATAGCCATAGTGGTGGTAGATCTAACAAAAGGATTTCAAGCACAAACATATGAGAGTATTGAGACACTCAGAAGGCAGAAAGTACCATTTGTTATCGCAGCTAATAAAATGGACAGAACCGGTGGGTGGGAGAGCAATGAGGATTTATCATTTATTGAGAGCTATAAAACACAACCTACTGTTATTCAGCAGAGATTGGATAATGAGATATACAAAATAATGGGAGAACTATCACAAATGGGGCTAGAAAGTGATAAATATACCAATATCAAGAACTTCACCAAAAAAATAGCTATTATACCCACATCAGCCACCAGTGGAGAAGGAGTAGCAGATCTATTCATGGTGATTGCAGGTCTTACACAGGCATATATGATGCAAAAACTAAGCTATGCAGATGGACCGGGAGAGGGTGTGATTATTGAGGTAAAAGAAGAAGTTGGACTAGGTACCACAATCAATGTAATACTATACAATGGTAGTATAAGACAGAATGACACCATCGTCATAACAGGGAAAAGTGGTGCTATAAAAACAAAAATCAGATCAGTACTACAACCAAAGCCGCTAGATGAGATGCGAGATAATCGTGAGAAATTCAATACACCAGATATTATCTATGCCTCTGCTGGATTGAAAATCACCGCACCTAATATATCAGATGCAATATCTGGAGGATCTATATTTGTTGCAAAAGATAATGCACACGCAACAAAACTTGCAGATCAGATCAACAAGGAACTTGCATCAGTACAGATTTCCACTGAGAAAGAGGGGATTTTGGTCAAAACAGATACGCTTGGTAGTCTTGAGGCATTACTTTCACTGATGAAGGAAAAAGGAGTACCAATTCGTTATGCAGATGTGGGAACAATATCTCGAAAGGATATCGTCAATGTTTCTATCATGGCACGGGATAATCCAGAGTTTGGCGCAATCCTTGCATTCAATGTCAAGGTAACTGAGGATGCAGAGGAAATGGCATTCACACAGGGCGTTGAGATATTTTCAGATCCTATCATCTATCGAATGATCGATTCATATATGGAATTCATGGAACGTGTGGTACAGGAAAATAATGTGGATGCACTCAGTGAGATACCAAAACCTACAAAGATAAAGCATATTCCAGAATATGTATTCAGAAAAAACAAGCCAATGGTGATCGGAGTGATTATAGAAGCAGGAGAATTACGACCACGTGATGTATTGATTAACAAGAACAATCAACGTATGGGTACAATTCAACAGATACGACTACAGAATGAGGCGGTAAATAAAGCCAGAGCAGGAGATGAGGTTGCAATTTCAGTCAGAGGTCCTACTTTTGGACGCCAGATTAAGAAGGGGGAAACCCTATATGTAGATCTCAGAGCAAGACATGGACTAAAGCTGATGCAGAAATTTATGAATGAATTACCTGAGAATCAGAAAGAAGTGTTAGCAGAGATAGAGATCATAAAGAAAAAGGATGGCAGTCGATTCTGGCCATATACTGATTAAATAATAAGTATATTATCATTACTATAATCACTGAGAAACACTAAGACCAAATACTTGAGAACTTGAGAATAAAATTGGTGTTTCATATTAGTAAGTTTATATTCAACTATTTGTACATTCATTTTACCGATCGAGAGATCACTACCAAATGTTGATTTGTAGGGTTTTACGAGTACTTATGCTACGATGTTAGTTTCATGGAACATCAAATACTTGTCTAACAACACAGATCTGAAGGTGAAAAAAATGAGCGAACAAACAATTCCAGAGGAACTTATTACAGATGCACTCCTCTTACTAGAAAACGTCAAAGACACAGGAAAAATCAAAAAGGGTACCAATGAGGTCACCAAAGCCATTGAAAGAGGTAAAGCTAGGCTTGTCTTCATTGGAAGTGATGTCACACCTGCTGAGATTGTAAGACACCTGCCAATACTCTCAAAAGAGAAAGATATTGCTTATCTTGAGATCCCAGAAGCAAAAAGATTAGGAAATTCAGCCGGAATTCAGGTTGGAGCAGCTTCTGTTGCAATAGTTGATGCAGGACGTGGAGAATCCCAGTTAAAATCAATTATTGAGAGAGTGAAGCAATTCAATTAATGAGGCGAGATTATGTCTGCAAAGAAAGAAGATACTTCAATGATTGAATCAACACCTGCTGAGGTTATCCAGATAGTGGGACGAACTGCAGTTACTGGAGAAGTTATTCAAGTCAGAGCCAAAATTATTTCAGGCCCTGATGCCAACAGAATTCTTACCCGTAACCTTAAAGGGCCAGTTCAGATTGGAGACATCCTTATGCTTAAGGATACAGAGAGAGAAGCCCGTAATTTAAGAAGGAGATAGATTTAGATATGATTAGAAATTACAAATGCAGCTTCTGCAGAACTGAGATACCAAAGACTACCGGACAGATGTTTGTCAAAACAGATGGTTCAATTCTACGTTTTTGCGATTCTAAATGCAAAAAATCTATGGTAAAAATGAAAAGAAATCCAAGAAAGCTTAAATGGACAAAGAGCTACGAGAGATCTTTTTAGTCAAATAATTGAAATTAAATAATTACAATTGAACAAATAATAATTCAGATTATTAATAGAGTAATATTTTACATAACTATAGCCTATTGAAATGGATCACATTTGCAATATCATCAGGTAATTCATCCAGTAAAGTGACAATTTCATCTATCTCAAGAACCTTTTTGTACCTAGTTTTACATGTGATATACTCTTGATCACAGCTATAACATTCTAATAACCTCTTTGGTGCCTGTATTCTGTTGTATATAATTATAACAGCAATAAATCCAAGAATGAGTATGAATCGAATGAGTTCAATGTTACCAACTGTAAAATCAAGTAATTGTAGTTTGTCAAGAAACATGGCGGAAACAGCAGAAATCCTGTTGATAAGCATAACACCTGATAGAATTAAATATGCAGATATCCCAAGTGAATATCTCATGATGAATTTAATTCTTGAGTTTGTCGATTTCCAGTATAATTGTATCATTCCAGGAATGAAGAACACAATTCCGATAAATACACGTGTAAATCCATCAAGAAATTTTAAGAAGAGGATAATATCTATGATAAAAGATATGATTATTGCAGAATACACTCCAGTACATCCAACACAGAAACGATAACTGCCGAGTTTGAATACATGATGATCATACAGATCACAATTTGGATGATGTGCAAACATATTCTGACGTTTTATTCTATTGTATTTATTACGGATTATTTGCTTTGACAACAATACAGATCTGTTTTGTACACTTATTAGAATAATTATCTCTTGTATTAAAAAAAGAATTGATTTATTTTATTATAAAAATTATCGAATTAATAATTTTACTAAGCTAATCCTAGTTTATAAGATCAACAAATTAAAATGAATTGTCAGCTTAAGAATTAATATGAGTACTGAGAAGTATAAAGTCAAAGATATCTCATTGGCCAAGCAGGGAAGAATGAGGATTGATTGGGCAGAGAGTAGAATGCCTGTATTAATGAGCCTTAGGGAGAAATTCTCCAGGACTAAACCACTGAAGGGAATGAGAGTGGCTGGTTGTTTGCATGTCACCAAAGAAACAGCTGTACTGATTGAGACACTGATCGCAGCAGGTGCAGATGTATCATGGAGTGGATGTAATCCCTTATCAACCAATGATGAGGTATCAGCTACATTGGCAGCAAATGGAGTATCTATTTTTGCATGGTATGGAATGAATGTAGAGGAGTATTACTGGGCAATAGATAAGACAATTGAATTCAAGCCGACATTAACACTTGATGATGGTGCAGATCTTATTTTCAGAGTGCATAAAAACTATCCAGAGCTAGCTGAGGGTATTATTGGAGGTACTGAGGAGACCACCACCGGAGTACACCGATTGCGTGCAATGGCAGATGATGAGAAGTTAAGATATCCTGTTGTTGCGGTCAATGATAGTCCAATCAAATCACATTTTGATAATTTCTATGGAACTGGACAATCAACCCTTGATGGAATATTAAGAGCCACCTCCATATTATTTGCGGGTAAAGTTGTAGTTATTGCAGGTTATGGACAATGTGGATCTGGACTGGCAAAAAATGCCAAGGGTCTGGGTGCTGATGTTGTGGTCACTGAGATAGAACCAGTAGCTGCATTGAAAGCAACACTTGATGGACACAGAGTGATGAAAATGGAAGATGCAGCAAAGATTGGTGATGTATTCATCACTGCCACTGGTATGCGTGATATACTACCCTATGATATGATAGAGACAATGAAAGAGGGTGCAATTGTGTGCAATACTGGACATTATGATGTGGAGATTGCAGTTGAGGACCTGCTCAAAAAAGCTAAGACTGTCAGACAGATAAGAGCAGATAATGAGGAGATCACACTTGATAATGGAAAGAGAGTTTATCTACTCGCAAGAGGTAGATTGGTAAATCTGGCTGCTGCTGAGGGGCACCCATCTGAGGTGATGGATATGAGTTTTGCAGGACAATTGATGGCACTGATCTCATTGGCAGAGGGTAAGTTTGGAAAAGATAACAAAGTATACACATTACCATACACAATTGATCAGGATATTGCCACTGTGAAGCTAGATGCCATGGGAATAGAGATTGATAAACTTTCAGATGAGCAGATAAAGTATGCCACTGCATATGATGAGGGAACTTAAACACAGCTAAGAAACATAATTGAATAAGCTTTATAAAAATAGATTAATATAATTAAGCCATATGTAGTAATATTGTTTCAAATTAATAAATTGATAGTGATTGTATCCTCATCACTCATAGGTATTTTACTGATAATCCTAGGGTTAGACTATGGAAAAATAGATTTACTGATTTCAGAGATGTATGTTAATAGACAATCTATTTTTGGTATATTTATTGAAGACTATG
The DNA here is from genome assembly GCA_024280435.1 of archaeon. Taxonomy (GTDB): domain Archaea; phylum Asgardarchaeota; class Heimdallarchaeia; order Heimdallarchaeales; family Kariarchaeaceae; genus JAJRQD01. The sequence continues at coordinate 9,180 of JAJRQD010000318.1, forward strand.
GAGAGACACCAGGATGGATGATAGGTATAATTACTGCTGTTTTACCGAGATTGAAAAAAATAGAGCTCACAGGAATTATTAATGCAGTATCAGTAATAGTACCGGTTGTCTCAATAAGCGTTCTATTCTATCTACATAGTCTATCAATTTTTCTAGTGATATTATCTATTACTATCATTCTCATATTACTCATCAACAGAATAGAATTATCAGATGAAGTTGTTGTCAATTTCAACAAACTAACACTTTCAATGTTGATCTTCATTCCGGGAGTAATTGTGGGAACGATGAAACTATTCTGGGGAAGAGTGAGATACAGACATCTGGATGATAATTTTACACCTTGGTATAAAATAAACGGGATTACAGGTAATCAGTCATTTCCTTCAGGACACACAGCTATGGGAATTATGGTTTTTCCACTATTTATAATTATTAACAGTATGAAAATACAAGATAATTTGAAATTATTATTGAAAATAATATTGATTATATGGTCTATTGCTGTTGCAATTGGAAGAGTAATAATTGGTGCACATTATGCAACTGATGTACTATTCTCGGTGTATTTGGGAATTGTTGGATATATCTATTTCAGTGATAAATTGATCAAAAAATGAGAACCTTGCTGGGGATATTTATTGTCTACATATTAAAGATCATATCTCGGAATAATTTTACAACTTCTTGAACAGGTAGATTGACAGCAACCTGATTTCTAGTTTTATTAGAACTCTCCTGACAGAATTGTGCAAAGCTGAATAAATGTGAATGATATTCACCAAGTAAAGAGCTATTTCCCATCTTCAGTGGTTCTGATGCCTTAAATGCATTATCCTGTGCAAGAGTGAAATAATTGGTAGCATCATCATATTTCTTATTTTTTGAGGAAATTGATGCTAGGATCGCATATTTAATTGATTCATAGAATGGAAGTACACTCTCAACTAATAGCATCTTGTTAGAAATTGTATCCCAATTCACACCTGCAAGTGAATTTGCATTGCCAGTCTGACGATGATTGATCAATTTATTACAATCTGTATTAACTTGCTGAACCATAGATATGAATAATTCATCTTCCCAGAGTAGTATCTTGAGTTTATCAACATTGATATCATCATTACTTGTGAGGTATAGCAAGAATTTGGGTAGAATATCATTGATACATAGAAACTGTATATTCAACTCATATATCTCTATTTCTTTCTGGTAACCCGTGATAAGAGAGCCCGAGTACTGTGCATATATTCTCTCCACGGGTAATCCAGTTGATTTCTGTTCAAATAGTTGTTCTATTGATTTTCTTGCAAAGAAATTTGCCTTTGCTTTGTGTATGAGCACACGAATATTATTACTTTCCCTATATTTGAAAGATTGTAAGTCTTCAAAAATGCTGAGAACCAAGAATTTGAGTATCTGTAATTTTCTAATTATTGATATTCTCTCAATTATATTTTTAGGTATCAAACTTGCTGTCTCATAGAGTATATCTATATCCTTTAGCAAAGATTTGACAATAGTAACAGTTTCTGTATAATCATCTATTTGATTTATACTGTTTAATTCTTTTATCAACTGGCTGATTGCCACATCAAGCCTTGAGATGAATTGAATCAATCTTTGAGACATTTCTTCTGATAATTCCTCAAATTCCTTGCCCAGGCTTAACAGTAGTTCTATTGTAGAGGCCAATGTATTGTACATATCTGGAAGTGCAGATAGATATTTTACCTCCAATTCAGGTACATATTGACTGGCCTCACGCTTTATCGCAGATAAAAGATCTAAAATCACCTTCTTATCATTTGTAATAATATGCGAAGAAATCTGATTATATTTTGTGGTCAGTTTGGTTATCTGTCTCAGTAATTTTGTTTTGGAATAAAGTTTATTTAACTGTTCTCTGAGTTTTATTGTATCATCTGTCTCTTTATTCAACAGATAAGCCAAGCCAATCTCACTATTCTCCATTACCTTGGTGAAATATCTTATTGATTGTTTATGTGTCCCCTCAGCAGCTGTCTTCACACCATTCTCATAAAGTAATTTGCTTTTAAAATATATCTCGTTTGCCATTGCAAATGATAGATTATTGGGCAATGAGTCCTCAAATTGCATTCTGGTATTACTCTCAATTAGCAATTCATTCAATGAATTGAGATGATGCTTTGCCTGGGAATATATTGATGATAATAGAATATAATCATTCCACCACCAATTATTACAGATTGATTGAATCTGGGAACCTACATCAAAAAGATAGTATTCACTTTTAGTTCGATAGGCAGATGTAACTAGATCAAGATTTTCTTTCAGTATATCAGGATTATTATCAATACTATGCAGTATTCTCTCAAACTGATTTACTTTGTACTGATTTACCATGATATGAGAGATCTCTTTCAAGGTATTTACCGGTAATTTAGTAGTAAAAAACAATTCTCCGATAAATTGTTTGTACATCTCATTATTTACAAAATAATTCAAAAATTGTCCTTTTAATTTAGTAGAACTATTATCCAAATAGTTTAACTTCTGTTCAATCACTATGGTGTTTTCAAATATTAATTTGAGTACCTCTTTTATCTTTTTAGACAATTTATCAAGATCAGATGCTTCATCACTCTCTAATTCCTTCTCATATTCATCATAGTACCTGCTAAACAGTGTTTTAATGTGGAAATTAAATTTATCCAATATTGGAATACTAAATTCAGTATAGTCCAACCATAATTTCTCTATATTTTTCTCCTCGAATTCAAGTACTGTATTTTCCAGTAATTTGTATCTTCTACCCTCTAATGCAATGATATCTTCGAAAGGACTTGTTGGTTTATTCACGTTAATCATCCAAGAGTGATAAATTCAAAAAATATTGTCGATACTTAAATCGTTTGCGAACAAATTCGAATTCCATATCATTTTAAATTGCTTTTAATCAAAATAATAAACTGAGACACACTCTTTTTTATTGGAAAATCAATAAACAAGAATACAATGCGAATTAAATAATACTCTAGTAATATCCGGGAATATCTAAATAATATAAACTATTCTGATATTTATAGAAATGCAAGTATTATGACTGATAATGACTTATTGAATATTTATGTATTGAAAAACTCAGGTGAATGCGTGTATCACAATGAATACAGTAGTTCAGAGAAAATACAGAGCGATGCCACAATAATGTCTTCTTTCTTATCAGCAATTGAAATGTTCTCAAATGATGTGGATACAGGGGCAGATATGCTGGAAACTACCAATTATCGTTTTGTATATCACAAAAAAGATGATTTTATCTATGTGGCAAGAACAAAAAAGCAGTCCAATCCCAGAAAATATAGCCAGGGATTATCAAATATAGCAAATATCATGAGTAGCAAAATTCCTAAATTTGATGGAAATGTAGCACCTTTCAGAGCAATAACAGATATAGCTGAGAAAGAATTCTTCACTGCATCTAGTGAGAATATCTATGAATTCTCGGGTAAATATGCCAAGGATCTCAAAGGTGATGAGATGAAAATATATTCATATCTGAGATTAAAAGGAAGGGCTAATCTTAGAACAATCTCAAAAATGATGTCAATATCTGAGATAAAAGCAGGTCAAATTGCATCCTCACTGGCTGAGAAAGAGTACCTTATATCCTATTCTTAATCTCTAAGTCGAGAATTGAATTTCTTCACCATCTCTCTAGCATCAACCTGTTCATGATACATATTAATAAAATTATCATCAACTTTGAAGGATCTATTGCAGTAAACACATTTCTTTCTTTTTGTTCTAGCCCTGACAAGCATATGTTTTGAACACCTAAGTTCGGGACACTGTACAATCCACCACATAGATATCCCTTATAGATAATTCCCCTTGTATCTTTTTATCAGATCGCGAATTGCAGTACGAATTGCCTCAGATCGTGTAGGGTAACGATCTTTTCTCAATAACTCATCCAATCCATTGAGCTGTTCAGTTGTGATCTTAACTGATAATAATTTCAAATTATCGACTTCATTATCCTTCATTACAAATAAATTACAGAGTAAATATATATTAACTCATCGGTAATTTAGCTTTTATTGTTACTATTTTTGATTTCACTAAGGAGTATTTTTTATATCTACAAATATGAAAATATAAATAGATTATTTTGAGTTTTAGATATTTCACAATAGACACCAATTTTTTTATCTCTGGATATGGAGAGAACCCTCAGGCATATGAAACATTAAATCAAATTTTTATCAGATTAAAAATTAAAATTATTATTCCAGATTATGTAAAACGAGAGCTTAGATGGTATATTAGAAGATCAATCGAGCCATTTCTTACTGTGAAGGAGATAAATCCTGATAAATTAAAAAAATATGAGGATCAATCACGTGGGAAAGTAAAAATTGGATTGCCACAGACACCAGATATGGCAGTGGCATATCTTGCACATGAGGAGGGAATTCCAATAGTATCCTCTGATCTAAGATTGGTCGAGGTGGCACAGCAATTGGGAATGAATGCAATGATGAATTCTGCATTTCTGGTAATGCTGATTGCAGAGGCCAAATTAACAGAGGATAAGATCTATCTGCAGGAATTGTACGATCTACTGATTGCAGAGGAAATAATGCATTCTGTGAATTCACAGGGAAAATATGACCCGGTGATCAGAATACAAAAAATAATGGATTCTGCCATGAATGTAGTAAGACAACAATCTGCAGGAGTGAAGATTGAGAAGAAAAAGAAAAAAGTAGTACTAGATTACAATTTTCCAGCTTTCAAACAACTGGTAAAAACAAATCTACGGATCAGAACAGATCTATCAGATTATATTGAGATGATAGAAGAGGGTAATTTCAAAGCAGTGAAATCTGCACTATTAGAGGGAAGAAATCAAATACAGGATCTTCTAGTGGAGAATAAATTCCATAATATACCAGAAGATAACAGTGATTTTCAAGAAGCAATCACCACACTTGGTCATATACTGCTATTGTCCTCATCAGTTGCCCTTGGGGAGCAAAGATTGGATGATGCGATATCAATTATCAATCAGCTATCAATTATGTTCACACAGAACAAACAACTGGAAGAGAGGTTAGATATAGAGATACATCTTCAGAGAATAACCATTTTCTTTCTTACAGAACAATTTTCAAGATTCAGCATATACTTCACACCCAGTTTTATGGAACTATGTGATCTAAGGGGGAGAGAAGATATTAAATTGCTAAATCGCACCATGGCAATCATCACCGCAGTACTGAGTAATAAAATAATTGAGAATACCGCTTCTGCCAAGGATTTTTCAGAGATACAATTTATCATACAGATAGGAGTGCAATTTATAGCAATGAAGAAGTATCACAATGCATGGTTATTACTTTTGCAAGCTGTATATATGAGTATCAATTCAAAAATGACAGGATTACTGATGGCAGTATTTGAAGTACTATTACCCTTATCATTTATACCCGATTGTGAATTCAAACCTTCATTCAGGGAAATTATCAAAATTGCAAAAAAAGGTGCAGGTAATTTACCATTTGAAGAATATGAGAAGCGATCTACACGAAATTCAGATGTCGATGAAGAGCTACTTAGAAAAAGAACAGTAGCAGTGAGTAAACTTCCGGTACAATTTACTGGCTTTCTTGATGTGATCACTGCTGAAATTGCAGATTTCAAGAAAATTGGCAGATGTAGTTTTATCAGAGTTATAGATTGGAACACGCTTCATTTTATCGGTATCGTTGATCCCACATTATCACTAGATGAGAAGTTAACTGTGGGCTCCAGTATAAAAATACATCAGGGTAAACTGAGAGTGACATCACCCTCTCAATCAATCAGGCAGAAAAGGAATGTGGATATTCTGATGATATGTAAACCAGAAGATCTTAAATTCATTGTGAGGAGATCAGGTCAATTATCTGTTGTTCACTCAAAAGTTGGAGAATATGACCTTTAAGTCGATATTATTCCAATATATCATTTGCAATACAATAATCAAAAAATTGGAATAATTATCATTTTATTTGTAATTTACATACAATATACACCTAAATTGAGCTAATTATATATATAAACAAACCTAGAAAAAATTGAGTTTGTTTATGGTTAATAATAAATTTATTGTGATGTTTCTTATCTTAATTCTATCACATTATAAATTAACCACCAATGCAGTAATATCCAGTACAAATGGTACTGAGCCTGCTGATATCAATATTAATGCAAATCAGACAATAGAACCATATTTAGAATTATCTGAAAATATAACTGAACTTGGCAACTCGATTTTGATTAAATTTGGTATGATTGATAATCAAACCAACTTTCTTGATGGATTTTCATATAATTTGACAATATTTGGAAATAACAGTACCGAGATATTGAAAACTGGGAACACCGTTAATGTCTTCAGCTCATATAGATTTGAAACATTACAAGAGGATGGTCTGGTTAATCCAGGAAATTACTCTATTTTTTTGATTACTAATAGTAGTCAGGGGATTTATAATCAAAATAGCTCTTTGAGTATAATAGCTAAATCAGGTGTGGATTTTGTTTTCCAAATAAAGGAAAATAATTTCAAATCTGCTTCAAATGAGATTTATGCAAATATAGGTATCAAAAAAAGAATTGATGTGAATGCAATTAACGTGGGTACATCTAATTCATTCAGCACAGTAATATCCTATAAAGTAGTAAATGAGCCAGTAGGATTGGATACATTGACTTCACAGGAGGTAGAAATTCCACTATTATTACCACTGGAGAATATCACAGTAAGTTTTGAAATAAATAGTACTGAATTTGGTTTAGGTGAGGTAGAGATCACAATAGAATACACAGATGGTAAACAGATAAAATATATTAAGTCTGAAACGATTAGTATAATCACACAACCATTATTAGCTATTTCTTTAGAACTTCCTGAGGTACTGATCCTTGATGTATCATCTGATTTTAATATTATAATAAATAATCTATCAGATCAAATGTTGTATGTTAGTATTCAGATTACCTCGGATCTTATAAATTTCCCATTAAAAAATATAGAACAATGGATAAGTGAAGACACCAATGAAATTACTTTTCAAGGTATTCCTACAAAATCAGGCTTTGCACAGATAGAGATTAGGCTATGGTTTTTTGACCAATTTGATGGAATTGATATGATAGAGATTGGGAATCCATTGAATGTTGGTAAAACAATTTCAATTGCAAAACCACCGATTATTTTCACAACTACCCAGATAATTCTGGGAATGCTAGTTCTATTCAATGCATTTGTATTAATTTTCATTATTTTTCTTTATTACAAGCAGGATATCAGAAAAAGAATACTCAAAAAATTATTTAAAATTGATTACATCAATGAACTAGAATATCCATCAGATGCAATCATTGTAGATGGATCAAATATTGCCTGGGAAGAGGTCAACAAGAATGGCAAGCCGCAAATATCAAATATACACCTATGTATCAAATATCTGAAAGAACATGGTTTCACAGATATTCTAGTACTCGCAGATGCAGCACTACGATATCAAATAAAATCAACTAGTGAGCTTGATGATGCAGCACATAAGGAAATAATTAAAGTATTACCTGCCAAAGTAAATGCAGATACTTTTATTCTAAGATTAAGTGCCCAAAGAGGTAGTCTTATACTTTCAAATGATCTATTCAAAGAATATCGTGAGGAATTTCCATGGATTGATGAAAGAAGAGTACCATATACAATTATGGCAGGTGTCTTCTATCTACATCCATTGTACAAAAGAAATAAGAAATGAAGATATTCATAATTTGACTTGAAAGCAAATCAGTGTCCAATATTTTTTGTCTTTACTTGGGTTATTGACAGTTAAGTGAAATTTAGTCATAATTAGATAAACTTGTACGTTCAGCAATTCTTTGCTTCAAATACATATGTACAAATAAGATGATAACTCAATGAAAGAGGAATATGTACAATTATGCAGGTATTTTCTATCTGCATCTATTGTGCAGAAGAGAAGCACGTTCTCACAATTTTGCAATGATATTCTTCAACAAGGATTTAAATTCATGGATTGGTTGTGATAGCTTACCCAATTGGATCCTACCCCTGCCACCACCTTTAATTCCATTCTCTCTCAAAAAATCCATCAAATCAGCGGTTATACTATCGGAACTGCTGACTACAATCAATAGATTATCCGGTTTAACTGCAAACACCAGTTGATTATCTTCTAACTCTCCAATGGATCCAAGAATTGCACCCTTCTCAATATCTAAAGTCTCAAAAACTTTGTAATTATACTCTCCAGATCTATTCCAATCTAATAGATTATAATTCATAGAATTATTCTCTACCTTCAATGTATGGTTCTCCTTGCGATATAACTCAAAATTTCTTTTCAATTCGTTTAATGAATTGGACAAGTCTGATAATTTTGTACCCAAGGTTTTTGCCATAATATGCATATCTGCATTTACCCGAATATATTCCTCTTTTGCAAACATACCAGAATAGAATCTCAGTTTTCTACCCTCCACTTTGTGCATATAAATACCACCTATCTGAGATGTATTTGATAAATGAGTACCACCACAGAGATTAGTATCATAATTACCAATATTAACCAATCTGTACAGGGGCATATCCTTCTTGATACCACCTCTAATTGTATCTGATAACCTATTCACATCATCCACAAAGTCAGATGTTATAGATACTTGCTCCATGATTATTCTTTCTGCCTCAAGCAATGCAGAGTTGATCTCATCAACAGTGGGGATATTTCTCAGGCCAATCTGAGTTTCCTTAACTCCAATTTCTGCCCTTATTGTCTCATTCTCGTATAGTTTCCAAAATACTGCGGATATTAAATGCTGAGTACTATGATTTCTTGTCAGATTGATTCTTCTCACACGATCAATTCTTGCATGGATTTTCAAGCCAATTTTTAGATTTTCAATATCATCCAATTTAATCCAATCAGTATTATCTCTTTTCTGTACATCCACAACATTGATCCTATCATCCCCTATCAATAAAATACCTGTATCACTCAATTGCCCTCCACTTTCAGGGTAGAAATGATTATCAGATAACCTTACCCAATTACCGTCAATTTCTATTATCTCTGCATCAAAATTATACTTGGGCTCTTTAGACCAGTATAGCTTAATATGCATGGTGCCTTCATTTATATCATCTGATCCATTATGATTCTCCATGTTAACCACCATAAAATAATATTAAATTAATGTAAAGGAACACCTAATATTAATTTGATACAATCAAAAGTTAAAAAATATGAATGATAATATTGCAATATTGTAACTACAATACCCTTTTATTTAACTTTCTTGAGTTTTCCCAGTTTAATTTAAACTATATTTTCATACTCTACAAATATCGCTTTTGGAACTTTTTGATTATAAATTATCATTAAAATTTCTAATACACATAGTATTTTTATACGATTATTGTTTTGCTGTATTTGTAATTGTATTTGTAATTGATTACAAACTAAAACAGGAGTATTAGAATTAAATGGTCAAAGAATTTAAATCAGACAACTCAGATGGTGTAGCCACAGTAACACTCGCAGAGATGGCAACCATTGCCGAGAACCAACCCATCCAATTACCATTGGAATTTATTACAGCGTTGAAACCAGAAGGAGCAAAGCAAGTCATAATAATCTTGGCCCCTAACACCAAAATCATTCGCATTATCCCCACCACAAGCTCTACTGTGGCCAAGATAAATATTAATATAGAGAAACTTAGTCCAGATTTCTTACGTCAAATGGGTTCGATATTCATTAGATTGGGGATCAAGACACTTTACTCCACAGGCCTTTGTTTCACATCAGATGCCTGTGTTTATGAGGGATATATAGATTCAAGTGAGCTAGAGCATGTGCCAGAGGACAAAATATATGATGAGTTCAAGGCAATACCTGGTGTTAGTACTGTTACAATAGATATGTTGACAGTCAAATAAAATAGAGTATTCAACATTTTCACCAAGTTGATCTTCTCCTGATATTATGATTAAGCAGGTAGCAAGGGTGATATTATGACAAAAGATAAACGTAGCGTATTACTTATGCATCCTGTAAGAAGAGAGATATTTAGAATTGTATCTGAAAGTCCAGGCAGTTATTTTTTTGAGATTGCATCTGCATTGGAGATGCCATCCGGTACTGTTTCTTGGCACTTGAAAAAGCTTGAGACAGCAGGATTGGTTGATACCATGCGTTTTGCAGGTAGGAGGATTTTTTTCTCAAAAGGTCTTAGAAATCCAGAAGTTGAGAAGGCATTTGTAGTGCTGAGAAGTTCTGCAACTCAGCAAGTTTTCATGTATATACTGAACAATGATCAGTGTTATCAAGCACAGATAGCTGAGGAGTTGAAACATCATCATGATACAATCAGACATCATATTCAAAGGTTGAAAGAAGCCAAGTTAATTACTTCTTTCAAAAAAGGTAGGTCTGTTCATTATACTCTTGGACAAATTGGTAAATTAATTCTTAACAGTAATACAGAGATTATATCCCAGGCATTTGTGGAGCATCTATTTGAGAAGTTAAAGGATGAATGTTTGACACCTGAAATATTAGATCATGAGGCTGGTAGAATCAGTATTAGGATTAGTTGTGTGGGAAAAGAGGATGTAACATTAAGTCTTAATCTAAAAGGCTGGGAATTTATGAATGAAGAGCTTGAAGATCAGGATGATAATACTTTGAAAAAAGTGGAAGATTTTAACAGAAGGCCTAAAATTGTAAAACTAGATGAGTAATTCTTATTTTAATATGAATTATAATCTATTGAGAATTCTAAGGTTTTATTAGTATAATTATTTGTATTATGGCATGAGTAACGGAAAATCATGTTCTTCTTGTAGTAAAGCAGTTGAGGATACATGGAGATATTGTAGATACTGTGGTGCAGCTTTGGCCAGAGCAGAGATGAAGAAGCCTGAGATTGTGAGAAATATCACAGAGAAGGTAAAATCCAAGGTAAATTTCGATAAAGATTTGTACTTCAATGTATTATCCACAAGATCTGAGAGAACTGAATTATTGAAACAGAAAAAAGAGGTGAATAATGATATTAAATCGCTTCTAGAGCAATTAGAAACAGGGGTGATTACAAAAGAATATGCATTACCAAAGATTTCTGAGTTGAAAAAAGAGGTTCAGAAAGTAAAATCTGCGGAGGAGAAATTCAAGGATTTACCATCTCAATTACCTGTTGAGATATTAATTGATCAGATAGATGAGGCCGAGCAGAGATTAAAGAAGATAGATCTATTGAAAAATGATCCTGCTATTACCAAAGAGGCAATTGCAGAGGCAAAGGAACGTGCTGAGGAAACAATTGTATTGTTGAAAGAGGAGTATTCTGTGATTGCAGGACATCTCAAACAGTGGCAAAGTGATGTCAAAGTAGATCTGGCAAAAGAGAGAAAGAACCTAGAGCAATTATATATTCGAATGAAAACAGGAGAATTAACTGAGGAGAGCTATGAGGAGAAGAAGAAGAAAAAAGTAGCCCAGGTTTCCAAATTAGTAAATATTAATGATATGCTAGAAAATATGTTGCGCTGAATATATTTTAATAAAATCCAGGTATGAGTTATAATAACAGAGTAATATCGGAAAAGAGAGGAGTATGTTACAAAGAAATATATATTGAGTAAAGAAAAAAATTTGAGAATAAATCAATGTATGGGATTATTCATTTTTCTTGGCTAATCCCTAAATCATGAACACCTCCTTTCTAAGCTCAATATTTTTAATATTTGCTTCAAAAAAATTCATTAGATTATTGAATCCCAGTCTTGCAGAGACTGGGATTGTATTTTGATAC
>JAJRQD010000319.1 GCA_024280435.1 archaeon
GATGCTTATAATGGATTTTACTAAGGAGGTGGTTAGTTAAACAGCAAAATCATTAATTAGTTTTACAGATACATCAGTGATCTATTGACGGCACTTTCAGACCCTCATACATCACAATTTAAAATTTGTATGTACAAATACATTGATCTATCAATATTATTGTAATACAACTAAAATACTATTTTTTATCTACATTTTGATTTGTTTGTAAAAAGTATGCTAGTAATTTATATTACTATACAAAAAATATATTTTAGAGGAAATCATATGAGAATAAAAGAATTAGTTTTACTGGCGATATTAATATTAACAATGGTTATAGTTGGTATAGGCACTCTGATATTTGTAGTAAATATTGGTAAGGAACCAAATGCACCATTTAGGCTAGATCTAGGTACTATATCTGAGATTGCAATATTTCTTATTGTTACATTAGTCATTTTTAGACCTGCAAAATCAAAATCAATCTGATTCATGAATATAATTGCATTTAACCTATGCTGCGAGAGCAAGCACTAGATATTGAACAATAAATATTATTAAACTTGGATATATTATTAAGTGTATGAGATACTATATCATTGAGTAATAGATGAGAACTGTATTTCACATATTAATAATTTCAATTCTGCTGATCCCTGGAGTAAGTGCTCTTGAAATTGATGCAGTGGTCGATATCTCTGAGGGTTTAACAACTGGAACAATAAATTCAGTTGGTGGAGAGATCTGGTATAATATCAATCTAACAGGAGATTATTTTTTCTCATTAAATGGACCTGATTCTACTGATTTTGATCTGTACATCTATCTTGATAATGTTCAGGTGGACGTGGCAGATGCAACTAGCTATCCTGATGTAGTAACTGTTGATAATACAAGTGGTATATACCAGTTAAAAGTAATATCTATCAAAGGTACAGGCAATTTTACTTTGCAAGTGAATAATTTGTATGGTTCAGCTTCAAATATTCCAAAATTAGCAGTTGGTGGTACAATAAATGATACAGTATCTGAAATTGGTATACTCTGGTATAGTGTGAATCTGATTGGTAATTATAGCTTCTATCTTGAGAGTGCTCCAAATATCAAAATAAAAGCACAACTATTATATGTGAATTTAACAAGGATTACAAATACTGAATATGGTATTTATCCAAATATTATGAGTGCAGATAATTTGAATGGAACATATCTCTTAAGTTTCAAAAACTATGATGATATTTCGGCAAATTTCACATTCTCAATTGTAGATGTCGGTGATCAAACAGGTATATTCAGGGATAATCCAATTGATATCACAGTGGGTCTACATTCTGGATATTTAGTTGGAAGTGGTGATAAAATATGGTATCGTGTAAATTTAACTGGGAATTATTTAATATCTCTTGATGCTTTTTCTGATACTGATTTTGATATGTACATATTGAATGAAACAGGAAGTATGGTTAACAGTGCTAGAGGAACAAACTATCCCGAAAATTTATTTCTGTACAATTATAGTGGTATTTACTATATATATGTGGAAGCATGGGCAAATTACGGTAACTTTACTCTTGATATAAATTATTATGAGAATATACCCGGTGATCATATAAGCAACGCAATTGCTATCAATGGATCATTGTACAATGAATCATTACCTGGACCTGCATTATCAACTGACCCAAATCTGAATGGGTCTATCTGGTATAATATAAATCTAACAGGATCATATCAGATTGAATTGCAGAAGTTAGTATCCGATGATTTTATCTTTAATTTATTATTAGAGAATGGTACATATATTTCAACATCAAATTATAGAAATGTAATTCAAGCAACTCTTAATGGTAGCTATTTTATACAGGTAATACCAAACGGATACACTGGATATTTCAATCTTACATTTGAAGAGAGATCACATCTGCCTGGATTCTCAATATATAATGCAATTGAGATCACAAATAATTTTATTACTGGTAGTCTACCCGGGGTGTCTTTTAGCAATTCAAACTTCTATTCATTCAATGCAAATGGATTTACAAAGATAGAGCTAAACGGAGATGATGATACCAATTTTAATATTAATTTGATTGATGGGGATAATAGGGTGATTGAAAAATCAACTGGATCAACATATCCCGATATTATTACATCCAATGAAATTTATGGAGTGTACTATATTGAGGTAACCGGGTATAATGCAGGTAAGTACTCAATATTTATAACCAATTATACTCCTTCTACTAATGGCACAATTGGTTATCCAAATATGGCTGTGCCAACCGGTGAAATGATATACGATGAAGGTTTTAATGGATCAATAATTGCAAATATGATTTTTGTAATTTTAATGGTCATAGGTATCGGGTATTTTGTATACAAGAGGGATACTAATAAAAAATTGGTAAAAGATGCAATGAAAAACAGTATTCGCCCCTATGACCCATTAAATAAATCCTATAATACTGAGAAAGTTATCAAAAAAGCCGTGTTTAAAACATGCAAGGCATGTTATACTCAAAATCCAAAAGATTCTTCATACTGTATTGAATGTGGAAGTACATTATAGATCAATTTAGGTTCAATATGGTATATATTCCTATATTATCTGAAATATCTGATAATAATAATATCCTTGTAACTTAATAATTATATTGATATATCAGGTAAGGCATATGATTATGAAATTTGATGATGCTACACTGGAAGAAGAGGCAGAAAGACTATATTCACACCTGGTAAAAGTAGGTTGGTCCAAATCAGATTGTGAGATAATTGCACCCCTCACACTTGAGATCAATCATATTAAAAAAGAGAAAAATGCAGTGATACTTGCTCATTCATATCAGCGTCCAGACATTATATTTGGAGTTGCTGATTATTCAGGTGATAGTCTGGGATTATCCAAAGCAGCAGCAGCAACAGACGCAGATATTATTTTATTTGCAGGTGTAGTATTCATGGCAGAAACTGCAAAAATATTATCTCCTGATAAAACAGTTATAGTTCCAAGAAGAGATGCTGGATGTTCACTTGCAGATTCTATCACGGCTGAGGATGTTAAAAATTTGAAAGAACAATATCCTGGAATACCTGTGGTTGCATACATCAATACCAATGCTGATATCAAAGCAGAGATTGATTACTGTGTGACATCTGCAAATGTGATACAGATTGTGAACTCAATTGAAAGTGACAGCATTATATTCCTACCCGATCATAATATGGCAAACTATATACGAAAAGAGACTGGAAAAGAAGTAATTGATTGGAAAGGTGTATGTGTGGTACATGAGGAATTTATACCTGAATCTGTGATTGAGGTGAAGGAGATGCATTCTGATATCATGGTGATTGCACATTCAGAATGCCCCCCAGATGTGTTGGAAAAGGTAGATATGGTGGGTGGTACCTCTGATATGAAGAATTTCATCGAGAATAATCCTGATACTAAGAAATTATTCCTTGTTACAGAATGTGGGTTATCAGATAGATTTGCAATTGAGTATCCAGACAGGGAATTCTATGGCACATGTTCTTTATGTCCATATATGAAAAAGAATGATATGAAGAACATACTTGATGCATTGGTAAATCCACAGGAGGATCAGATAATTGATCTAGATGTGGATCTGATGAATAAGGCAAGAAAATCCATTGATAAAATGCTGGCATTTAATATATGATTCCAACCAATGAATTCAGTGTTCAAAAGATTTCAGAATAATGTGGTCCTGTATTTTTCAATATGAAGGTATCATGGTTCTCATCAGATTTTTCAGGAAAATCAGATGTGTAGTGAGCACCCCTGCTCTCTTTTCTGGCAAGTGCAGAGGTTACTATCAGATCTGCAACCTCAACCACATTTCTTAGTTCAATAATATCCTTGGTGACATGAAAGTCCCAGTAATAATTCAATACTTCTTCTCTCAATACCTCAATTCTTCTCTTTGCTCTGAGCAAACGTTTTGTGGTTCTGACGATACCGACATAGTTCCACATTAATCGTCGTAATTCTGCCCAGTTATGCGTGATAATCACCGCTTCATCTGGTTCCACTGCATCACCAGAAATCCATTTTTTGAACTTGTGATATTTGAACTGATCTATATTCTTCATAATATAATTCGCAGCTTTTCTTGCCATAACACTTCCTTCAAGAAGTGAATTGGATGCCAACCTGTTGGCTCCATGTAATCCCGTACAGGATGCCTCTCCAATCGCTAATAGCCCCTTGAGATTGGTCACCCCATTTGTCGCTGATTTAATTCCACCTATGGTGTAGTGAGCTGCTGGTACAATTGGTATTGGTTCTTTAGTTATATCTATCCCCTGTTCCAGTAAAGTACTATAAATTGCTGGAAATCTCCTCTTCACATATTCTTTATCTTTGAATGATATATCCAATAGCACATGATCCACACCTGTTTTTTTTATCTCTGCATCAATGGCTCTTGATACTATATCTCTTGGGGCGAGTTCCTTTAATTCATGAATGTTTTCCATAAATCTTCTCCCATCAATACTGGTCAGTATTGCCCCCTCTCCTCTGATAGCCTCTGTGATGAGAAATCTCTGTAACTCGGTATTGTACAGTATACTGGGATGGAACTGTATAAATTCCATATTTGCAATCCTGGCCCCTGCTCTGTATGCCATGGCTATACCATCGCCTGATGCAATATCTGGATTACTAGTGTACCTAAATACTTTACCTGCTCCACCAGTTGCTATTACAGTTATCTTTGCACTGAAATTACATACTTCCTTTGTATTGTTATTGAAGATATATGCACCTGCAATCTGATCCTGAACATTCACAAGATCTATGGCAATTCTGTTCTCAAGAATAATTATACTATCTCTTCTATGTATCTCTGCAATCAATACCTCTTGAATTGCTAATCCAGTATAATCCTTCACATGGGCAACCCTTCTCTCATGATGACCACCCTCTCTTCCAAGCTCTATCTGATTATCTGCTGTTTTATCGAAATTAACTCCCCATTTGATCAACTGATCAACAGTCTTTGGTCCCTCTTTTATGAACACCTCTACCACCTCCTTTCTACATAGACCCGCACCGGCAACTAGAGTATCCTCTATGTGTGAGGCAAATGAATCTATCTTCGAGATGACAGAGGAGATACCACCCTGTGCATACTTGGTATTTGCCTCCTCGATTTTGTTTTTTGTTACTAGAATAATACTGATATCTGGTCTTATCTCATTAACTGATAATGCCAGTGTTAATCCTGCAATTCCAGATCCAATAATGAGAAGGTCAGTATCTTGATCTGCACTTTGATCCATGTTTCGAATTAATTTGTTAATAACTATTAATTAATCCCTATATTATCAATTAATACACAATTAAGAATGAAAAAACTATCAGATTATGAAAATCTTATAGAAAAAAATATTTTTTTTATGATTTTTATATATTTTTCTCGGGTAATGTTATATTCTTGTTTCTGTCAAATCAAACAGATATGAAGATATCATCAACGATTTGGATATATACATTTTTTACACTGCTATACCAAATATCCACATATTATGCTTCTATCGCAATTATTAAGCAAGGTATCTCATGGTATTATTTTCCTGCGGGTATTGTCCTGTTATTTTTCCTCATCTATGGGGTTAATATGCTTCCCGTATATTTTGTGAATATAATAATAGGCTACACATATATTTTCAATTATCCCTTTAGCCAGGTAAGCATCTTTTATATGGCAGTTGTCAAATGTGCTAACTACTATATATTTACATATTTGGCAAAAAATAAATTTAAATTGAATGTACCATTTGAATCTCCTGCTGATCTGATTATATTCTGTTTCACTGGGTTGGTAATTGCAACTAGCAATGCTCTTGGCAATATATATGTACTGTTGAATATTTCATTTGAATTCTCTTTCTTTTTCCTATCTCTATTCAGTATCTGGGTTCTTGGTGATATCATCGGTCATCTGTTTATCTTACCATTCTCACTTTACCTGATAAATGATTTATTAAAAGACCCAAATTTGATATCTTCACCCTATCAATATGTTAAATTCAAAATTAAACTAATCAAACGACAGATCACTAATTATAGATTTAAACAGATACATTTATTGGTCTATCTGCAATTAATATTGATATTTATTATATCATCTTTAACCATTGCACTTGATATATATTTTAGAGTAGAATTTTATTATCTCAACCTAATCCCTGTCATTCTACTTGCTATCAACTACGGATATAAAGGCGCAATTATTGCCAATTTGGAATTAAACATAATTTTCTTCATCATAGTGGGTATTCTGGTGGATAAATTAAATGCCCAGGAAGAAATTATTCAATTTCAATTTTTTCTAGTAATTGTTAATGTGACAACTCTGATACTTGGAAAGACCATCTCCAATCAGAGGGAGGAGAAGAGTAATTTAATGGCAATTGAGAAATCAATGGCTCAACAGAAGAAACTTGATGCAGTGGGTAGATCTACATCTAAAATAGCTCATGATTTCAAAAATATAATTCAGATAGAATCTGGGTATATTGATCTGCTACTTGAGATGGATCTTGATCGAAGAGTAAAAAGAGATCTATTCGAAATGAAAAAAAATATGATCAAGGGTAAAATATTGATTAATAATCTTCTCACATTTGATGAGGAAGCAATAAAACAATTGGTGGATGTAAATGAACAGATTATTATGATTGATAAATCAATTCAATCTCTTATTTCTAAAGAAATCACGCTAAAATATGATTTGGATAGGAATCTACCCAAACTAGACCTGGTATCAAATCATCTTGAACAGATAATTATCAATCTAGTGATAAATTCCAGAGATGCAATTAATGATGAAGGAGTGATTGAGATCAGAACAGAATATATGGTGATAAACAATCTAAAAGTTGCAAATAGAACCACCATACCTGCTGGTGAGTATATCATCATCTCTGTTATGGACAATGGATCTGGAATTGCAGATAAAGATATTGATAGTATATTCTCACCATTTTTCACAACAAAAGTGGATGGATCCGGATTGGGATTATTCAGTATTTATAGAATTTTATCAAAATATGAATCTTATATTGATATCACATCCAAGATTGGTGAGGGTACTAGAATTGATATTTACTTTAAAAAATGATGGAATTATTAATAATTCCTCTTAAAATTATAAAGAGATTATCCTTGGTCCTGTAGACGTGCAGAATAAATGATACAAAACCTGAGTTGAGTATTTAAATGAATCAGAATTAAGAAAGGAATAAAAGATACAAATTTGATTAATAAATAATACAATTTAGAAAAAAGAATGCTAAATTCCTTATGATATCTTAGATTGGATTGCTGAGGTTTGTATATTGCAAAATAAGTTAGTTTCACTAAAGTTTTTTGAACATAATAAAAGATACAAATTCAGAATTGGACTATTTCAAACAACAGTTGAACCCACATATAGAAATAGCATATTTTTACAATTCTTGTTTTTATAATGAAAATTTTAATATATTTATTAATTTGAATATCTATATAGGGAAAGATTTTGACTAAAAAGATTTTAATTTTAATTTTATTAATTACTTTCAGCTTTCAATATGTAAATGCTGATAATTATAATAAATTAAATAATGAAATGGATAATGGGTTTATAAAGAATGAAAATAAGAGTCCATTTAATGAAGTATTACAATTAGAGTGTGAGTTTAAAATTCAAAGTTCAATTAATTCCACCACAATCGTACAAAATGAATTATTAAGTTTTGAAATTTCATTTAAAAATTGTGATTCTGGATTAGATGAAGATATATTTTTTAATTCTACTTATTTTAAGATAGAGGGAACAATGAAAATATCCTCAACTTCGGAATTAACACGTGGAATGGATTTCGAAATTAATAAATTGACTAATTCATCATGGATCTTATCAAAGGATAATTTTTTTGATGTAACACCAGAAACATGGAATTTGAAAGTTGCTCTAATTGTAGACAGTATAGAATATAAAACGAATATTCTAATTACTATAGAAACTTTTGATCTAATTCCACCAATAATTTTATTGCATAATATAGTTGAAAATAATGTATATGGGCAAAACTATTACATTGACTTAGAAATAATTGATAATTTTAAAATTACGCGAATAGAAATATATGTGGGTGGTAGATTACGTATTACATGGGATACTGGAACTTTTAATTATACCCATAGCAGTACCTATGC
>JAJRQD010000023.1 GCA_024280435.1 archaeon
CCGTCGCTGATAGTTGGACAGAGACGCTAAACGCATGTGGAGAATATGTAAGACCTTTCGATGCCAAACCATTATCTTTGATAGTGGAACAGCAGATGAAGAGGGCAATATCAGTGAAGCATGAAGAACCCTGAAGTAATTATGGGAATTGAGTAAATCAATTGTACAATTTTGCACAACTGATTGTAAATCTCTCACAACGGAACTATGATAAACATAAAAACATTTGAAATATTATAGAATAACGAGAATTATAATTTAAGCAGAAATAGATTGCTAAGTAATTAATTCAATCAATCTGGAGGTTAATAATGAACAAAGAAAAAACATTTGAATATGGTGATTTTCAAACTCCAGAAAAACTAGTAATCAGTATAATCAATTACCTCATATCAAAAAATATACAGGCAAGAACAATTATTGAACCAACCTGCGGGATTGGAATGTTTATCCAGCATTCAATAGGTAATTTTACCAAATTGAATAAAATTATTGGAATAGAAATACAGAAAAACTATACTGAAAAAATTATAAACAGAGAATGGTTTGACAACAAATTAATTGATATTAAAAATGCTAATTTTTTTGATATTGATTGGGATGAATTAATATGCAATATACCAACACCTTTACTGATAATTGGAAATCCACCTTGGATCACCAATACTGAATTATCAAAAAACAACAGTAAAAATGTTCCGATAAAAAGTAATAAAGATCAACTACCAGGAATTAAAGCAATAACAGGGGATTCTAATTTTGATATTGCGGAGAGTATCATCATAACTCTAATTGATAGAATTCATATGAGAGAAGCAAGTATTGCAGTGATTTGTAAATTATCAGTTGCAAGAAAAGTACTTATTCATTGCTGGAAAAAGTCTTACAATACAACTGTTGCCGAGATACATGAAATATCAGCCAAACATTATTTCAATGCATCAGTAGATGCATGTATACTTATAATTCAGTTTGATACCACCTCAGATACAAAAGTATGTCAAGCCAATGTATTCTCAACTGCATTTTTCAAAATCAGCAACACTATAATTTATGAGAATGATATACTGATAAGTAATTATTATGATTATCAGAGATACAAACATCTACTATCATTTGATACGAAAAATAAAAAAATAAAATGGAGATCTGGAATAAAACATGATCTGGCCAATATTATGGAACTATATCAAAAAGAAGGAAGATATTATAACAAGCTAAATGAATTGGTAGATATTGAGGAGACATTGATTTATCCCCTGTTGAAGAGCTCAGATCTAAATAAAGGAAAATCAATCACTAAATATGTTATTGTAACACAAAGAACAACAGGGCAGGATACAAACTATATTAAATTTAAGTATCCCAAAACCTGGAAATATCTAAATGATCACATCAGTTTATTTAACAGGAGAAAGAGCAAGATATACAAAAATAAACCTAGATTTGCCATATTTGGTGTCGGTCCATACTCATTTAATCCATGGAAGATTGCAATATCTGCATTACATAAAGATCGGGATCTAAATTTCATATTCCTACCATATCATGACAACAAACCTGTAATGTTGGATGATACATGTTATTTTATCAGTTTTGAAAGTGAGGATCAGGCCAAAAAGGTATATCAGTATTTACTATCTGATGAGGTAAAGAAAATAATGAATTCCATGATTTCCTGGGAGGATAAACGACCAATAAAAACTAGAATACTGAATTTACTGGATATTAACGACTTGATTTAAATCCAATGAATATTTAATCGAAGATTTTTATGTGGTAACCATAGTACAAATCTTTCAATAGCCTGTTTTTCCCTAGTTGATACATATTCCAATGGGAATTTAGTACGAAAACTTAAATAAAAATATGTTTTATCCAACCTTAAGTATGTTTCCTGCACTTAGAGAAATTAAGCAACTACGTGAAAGAGTAGGATGGTCTCAAAATGAACTTGCCAGAAGAGCAGATATTTCTCAATCTGCAATAACAAAATATGAGAATGGTAGTCAAGTTCCTTCTTATGACATAGCAATAAGAATTTTTAATGCACTTTTAGAAGAGGATCTTAGAAAAGACAGAGCTGTATCAACAATAATGAGTAAAGAGGTTATGACTGCAAAAAATAATAGTAAATTTGGTGAGATACTAGAGATAATGAAAAAAAATGCCATTTCTCAACTTCCAGTTATTAAAAAAGATAAAATTATTGGTTCAATTTCTGAAACTGCCACTTTGAACATAATAGATCAGTATCGTAATTTGAGTGACTTAAAGGAGGAACTTGTTGAATTTATCATCGAAGAACATCTACCAACAGTTCCTATGTCTGCAAAATTGAAAGAAATTACCCCATTATTACGACATTACAATGCAGT
The DNA here is from genome assembly GCA_024280435.1 of archaeon. Taxonomy (GTDB): domain Archaea; phylum Asgardarchaeota; class Heimdallarchaeia; order Heimdallarchaeales; family Kariarchaeaceae; genus JAJRQD01. The sequence continues at coordinate 2,379 of JAJRQD010000023.1, forward strand.
TTTGGTGCTTGAAAAAGGAGAGATCATGGGTATACTTACCAAAGCAGATCTGCTTGACCTTTAATCCAATCTCAGTAGACAAATATCTCATTATCAATCAGTTCAGACCATTTTAATATCCCACCAGCCAGATTTTTTAAATTAGATATTCCTTGCTGTTTCAATATTTGAATCGCCTGTCTAGATCTAAAGCCTGAACGACAGTAGATAACAACAAGTATATCCTTTTCCAGATTCAATTCAAATAATTTTGATATTTGTGAAAGTGGGATATGAATTGATGGCTCAATCCTGCCAATTCTAACCTCATCAATTTCTCTGACATCAATTAGAATATGTGGGACATTGGCAGATTTGATCTCTGAAAATGCCTCCACAGAAATTTGTTCATCATAGTTGATTGAATCAATGTCTATACCACAAAATTCATTGTAATCAATTAATTCAGTTATCTTTTTTTCCACTCCACAAAGTGGACAATTTGGATCTTTGACAATACTGATTTTCCTGAAAACCATATCCAGAGCATCATATAGTAGAAGTGACCCTGAAAGAGATTTTCCCCTACCAATTATCAATTTGATTACCTCAGTGGCTTGAACCAGACCAATTATCCCTGGAAGCACTCCTAGAACTCCAGCTTCACCACAAGAGGGAACATCACCCACATCCGGAGGATTAGGAAACACACAGCGATAACAAGGTCCATCTGGAAGATTAAATACTGTTGCCTGTCCCTCAAATAAGAAGATTGAGCCATATACATTTGGTTTTCCAAGTAAATAACAGGCATCATTTACCAGATAACGAGTGCTAAAATTATCTGTTCCATCACAGATGATGTCATACTGTGAAATGATATCCAAGGCATTCTCAGAAGTAAGAAGACGATTATATTTCTTAACTTTTACATGTGGATTCAATCGCCTTATTGTTTCCTCTGCTGAATCAATTTTTGGTCTACCAATATCGTTATCATAATGGATGATCTGTCTATGAAGATTACTTGCATCTACTGTATCAAAATCAATCAAACCTAATTGCCCAATACCGGTGGATGCCAAATAAACCGCGATAGGAGAACCCAAACCACCCAACCCTATTAGTAAGACTTTAGCATCTTTTAATTTTCTTTGCCCTGAAAATCCAACATCTTGCAGTAATAGGTGTCTACTATATCTCTTCAACTCATCATTACTGAGTTTGATATCAGATATACCATGATCAGGCTTATTTGCCACACTTTCTTTAACAATACCCAATTTATTCACTTCCTAGTTTTGAAATCGCATGAAGATAATCCTCATGAATATCAACCTCTAATATTATATCAATAAGGTTCTGGACAATAGCATTTGCAGTTGGAAGGCTACCAGCACCTCTACCTTGAATATAAATATCACCAGATGTTTCACCAGAAATTATCACTCCATTTTCCTCTTTTATCAGATTATACAGTGGATTATCGATAGTAACCACTTGTGGTGATACTGATAATTTGTTTTCAATCAGATCATACTCTGCAATGAGTTTTACTCTCTCCTGATTTTTAATTGCATTTTGGATTATTGATACGTCTATATTTCGAATACCTCTAATTGTTATATCATCCCACTCTATATCACTATCAATTATTTTTGATAGAATAAACAATTTATAAGCAGTATCCAATCCATCAATATCAGATGATGGGTTCTGCTCTGCATATCCCTTGTGTTGAGCATTTTTTAGAGCTTCTGAGAATGAATTTCCATCTTCAAGTTGATTAAGAATAAAATTACAAGTTCCATTGAATACTCCTTTAATTGAAGATAGTTTCTGGATACCAATCTGTTTTGATAAAATATTGATAATTGGGATCACAGCACATACAGATGCTTCATACAGAAAGTTCACATCAAATTGAGTAGCAGTACTTGTTAATTCATCAAAATTTTCCGCAATAAATTTCTTATTTGCGCTGATTACATGTTTACCATTCTGAAAAGCCTGTAAAATATCCAGCAGATGTGTTGATTCAGAAATTGCCTCTATTATAATATGTATTTGAGGATTGGATATAATTTCCTGTGTTGAAGTAAGCAGATCAGATATATCCTCATGTTTTTCTGGATGTTTCACAGATATTGAATGTATAACTGGAAATATCCCATATTTTTCTCTCCACTGGTATTGTTGTGAGGAAATTATCTTGTGAACACCTGAATTAACCACACCATATCCAATTAAAGCGATATTTATATCCATTAATCTAAGCCTCCTGACACAGCAGGAATAAAATCCAAAGTATCATTATTCCTGACATAACTATCAAGATTATCAATAAATCGAATATCTTTACCATTGAGATATACATTGATGTAACGTTTGAGTGTTCCTTTATTTAATAGCTTAGACTCAAATTCAGAACCATAGATACGGGATAGTTCATTGATTATCTCGTTTACAGTTCCTTCCCTATCAATAACAATAGAGGAAACACCTTTAGCCACTGATTTAACTACACTTGTAAAATTAATAGTTACCATTTAATTAACCTCCAGTACTGCAAAAACATCCTCTATTTCTGCTTCAGAACTCTTAACCCCACCAAGATATGGAGTTAATGTATCTACTGTTTTAAGACCACTTCCAGTCAGATACAGTACCACCACCTCATCTTCATGGATCTCACCTGATTCAATCTTTCTCTTCAGAGAAGCAACCACACAACCACCTGTTGGTTCTACAAAAATGCCCTCTTCTCTGGCCAGTAGAAGTTGTGCCTCTATTATCTCAGAATCACTTGGATTATCACCCCAACCTCCAGTTGACTCAATTGCATCTATTGCATGATAACCAGATGCAGGATCACCTATTGCCAGGCTCTTCACAATAGTTTTTGGATCAATTATGGGTATAATTGTATCTGAATCTGAATTAATAGCATTTATTATTGGTGAACAACCACTCGGCTGTGTACCAGATATTCGGGGAAGTTCACCCTCAACTATTCCAATCTCTTTCAACTCGTTGATTGCTTTGAATGTTGCATCAAGAAGAGCTCCAGAACCAAGTGGAACTATCAGATGATCTGGGAATTTCCAATCCAACTGTTCACAAACCTCGAATGTAATTGTTTTGAACCCTCTACATAGTATGGTCGTACATTTATATTTACAAGTGCCCAGTCTTTTTTTTCTGCAACAAGATTTGCAATTCTATTGATCTGATCATAGGTACCATCAATTGCAATTATATTTGCACCATACACAAGAGTTGGTATTATTTTTCCATCATCCAATTGACTAGGAACAAAAACATTGCAATCAAGTCCTGCTTTGGCAGCAGCAGCAGATGTAGCACCTGCAAGATTACCAGTAGAAGCACACCCCACAGTACTGTATCCCCACTCCAGAGCCTTACTAACGGCTATAGTCACAGGTCTATCCTTGAATGATCCAGTTGGATTTGTGGTATCATCTTTCAAATACAGATTTTTTAATCCAAATAGCTTACCTAGCCCCTTACATTTTCTCAAAGGAGTAAAACCAGCATGAAAATCAACTTGATTTTTGATTTCATGGACAGGCAACAATTCTCTGTATCTCCAGATTGATTTTTCCCGTTTATTGATTTCAGCCGCTGTGAAGGTTTTACAAGCTGCCTTGTAATCATAAATCACTCCAACAGCTCCAAAACATTCATCACATGCAGTTCGTTTTTCAAGTGGATAATCTATCCCACATTCCTTACATCGTAAATTTTTAGCAAACGTCATTTTATCACCCTGACAGTTTATTCCAATCAGAATATTTTATTCATATTTGATTATCAAATTCTATTTAATTTGTTAATACACAATAAAATAAAACATAGATTGAAGATAACACAAGTCATCAAATTGTCTAAGAATTGAAGGTATATTTATATTGTTGTTATTTTAATTCCAATTGGAATAACAAAAAAATTAAATAAATTATCATATAAATATCAGGAGTTAGCATCGTGTACATGTAGTCATGCATACCCATCCACTCACACATTTCATGGGATATTCATTAAATCGCTTAGCCAACCATCTAGAGACAAATACTATGAGGGAATGACCAAATATACAATTACTTTCTCAATTTATCTAGTAAAATATTTAATAGCTCCTTCTTAATTTCAAGTGGAAATCCTTTCAGACCAGGAATATCGTTACTCTCAAGAAGTATATATTCACCATTTGAGGTCTCAAGAAAGTCTAATCCAAGAATATCTGCCTTGAAATGTTTTTGTGCTTTTTTAGAAATGTGCAATAGTTCATCCGGTGGGCTAATAAGACCAATATTAGTTGTTAAGTGATTAACTTTCCAATTTAATCCTTCACGAACCATTGCATATGATTTATTGCCAACTAATAAGCATCTAATATCTCGTTTGTAATCTATATAATCTTCAATTGTAACGTAATCATCTATGGCATAAGATAAATCAATAATATCTCTCCATTGATTTTCATCTCGAATGAGAGCTTTTGCATAACCTCCATGATAATTTCCAAATTTTACCACAAATGGATATTCACGTTTTACATTCCAAAGTAGATTATCACCAATGTATACATCATAATTAATTATAGGTAATTCTATTTTTTGTAATTCATTCAGCATAGATAACCTATCATAACCTGCTAATAGAGTTTCAACAGAGTTCACACATGGAGTATTAGTTTTTTTAATTAATTCCAAAATTGCCCTATGCGTATGATATGGTCTTACTGCTCCAAGCCTCCAGATAATCCCTTCAATCTGATGAATTTTTCCTTTATAAACAATAAATAGATTATCTCTTTCTGAATACCATCTAGTTCGATTCAGTGTAAAATGTACCACATTGTATCCTGAAATTATATCCGGCCAGTTATTTGGCCCACCAATAATTCCAATTATCACATCATCCACTATTTTTTATGGAATTTTATTTTTTTAATACTTTGCATCCTACACATAGCATCATGGATTTAATGTTGATACATTGAAAAAAGAATAATTAACATCAGCAGACCAACTATTTGAATTAGTTTGCACCTCAGAAATGTTCAGACTTGCATCAAAATTAAATGGTTGTATCTCACCTTGACAATATGGTGATTTCCAACTTTCTACATCTATGTTTATTGTATAGTTATGATCTGATTCTATTTGTCCTAATATAGGATAACTCGAGATGATTACTAAAGTAATTAATAGAAATCCTTTTTTCATATATTGATTGTATACATATTACTACACTATAAAATCTATTATCACGCTCAAATATCTTGTTAAATTAAATTTTACTAAATCTCAGAATTCCAAAATTGAAATGTTAATCCTGATTCTTTTAATATTTGTAGTATATTACTCCAAGCATTTGACTCAATTGAGATCAACAAAGACCATTATAGGAAGCATCTTATTGTGATTGAATCCTTCAGATTGCTTTTTTAAATTTTTGTAATGGTAGTTTCAAGAAATAATTCAATCTTTTCATTCAATACATAATTATCAATTTAGACAAATACATGCTCAATCCACTTTCATAGATATAATGTGCATAGTAATTATTGGGTGTAATATGTAATTTACAATTAATAAAATCATCTTAAATGTATTTCCAAGTACTTAATATAATACAATTTCACTTTCATATAATAAATATAAATAATCCAATTTCGGAGTTTTGGATAGTAAAATGGGCTATAGTCTTGAAAAACCATTATATTAATTATCTTCTGATATCATTATCTCAACAAAATATTATTCTTTATTGTAAAATATTTAATATCCTTTTATTTTAAAATATTTATAATGCGTTTTAAAAAATTATTAATTAATTATCATCAATTGTTATCAAACAGTTATGTTGTGTTGTTTATGCTGTCCATATTTTATATATTATTTAGTAATTTTAATTTAATTACTTTTAGTCTAACTATATTAAAAGTTATTTTTGCTGTTTTAGTATTATTAATGCTAGCTGTGATTTTTGGTCAGTTTATTGAAGTTATTGAATTAAAACACTATTACAAATTACAACTTAAAAATCAAAATACTATTAATTTACTTTTTGGTTATAAGTTATTTACTTCTTTATCTATATTTCTAATTTTCATATTAATTTCCGATATTACAACAATTCAGTTTAATGTTAACAATATACCTGGAATATTTAATAGTACAAATTTTTTAATTATGGTAATTATAATTTCAAATGTAATATTAAGAACAATTATCATAAAAATATTTAATGATAAAAATTCTATTTTTGTAAATAATAGAGTAGCATCCCTTAATCCATTTGAAATTTCAAAAATAATAAGAGATACATTTTCAAAGGATAAATTGAAACCGTTCTCATGGGAATACAGAGGGTGCAATACTTCAAAATGGCTTCGTTAGCTGGGAAGAAATAGCTCAAAGTGTTGAAAAATATCCAATTAAACTAGTAATTTTAATTGCATGTGATGGAATTACACTTCAAAAATATCTCTCAACCACCCCCGTTGCAGGATTTCCAGGTGTTCTAGATGCTAAAGTAGGAGGTTTGTATGCAGCTACTTCATATCAATTAATAACTAAAGGAGAAGTAGAAGCTGAATCTGCATATTCAAAATTAAAAGTGAGATTAACCGAAATCGACGAAGGAGCAAAGATTTTCCCTCTATATTCATATTTAACGCGAGCTTGTGATAATTCAATTACCACATCTTGGGGTATTACTACATCTCGAAATGCTTGGTGTGAACTTCGTGGGGACTTATTACAGGATAGCTTGTGGGGACTTACTGCAATTGCATGGGCTGCTACAACAACTTCTTATTTATCAACAGCTAAATTTTTAGCTGCTTTAAATATTGCTGTTATCCAAGATTTAGCAATTCTTACAATCCAGATGTTAGCTGGTGCTGCTTCTAGGTCTGATTGCAGAGTTGTATGGGGCCTTCATGCAGGCGGATTTCCTAATCTACACTTTTTCCCCTATGTTGATTATGGATCAGCTGGAAGAATATTAATGGTACTACCAAATTTATATGCAGCAATTCCTGCCTCAAATGTTGCAGGATTAGCTGGTGTTGTTTTATCCCAATTAGGTATTGGACCAATTGCCTACCTTGCGTTCAAATCAGCAGATACAAATGGTAATGATGTTACACTAATACGTTAATTTTGAAATAGTATTATTAATAACAAATGCAATTAAGGATCTTAAAAAAATCAAATACTCGAATATCC
>JAJRQD010000024.1 GCA_024280435.1 archaeon
CGCACAGAGGACTGTGTGGTATGACGAAAAAAGGTTCTTGGTCGAAAAAATTTATGCTCTAATGCAACATGGGGCTTCTATTCAAGAAGTTAATCTGAAATTGGCAATCTAATTAAAAACTGCACGAAGTCAGTCTAGTAAGTATATTTATTTCTAATTCTATATCTTTGAGCTTCTCTCTCTCAATCCTCTCCGCTGATTTAATCATATAATTATGCAAGTCTTGGGGAATAACCTTCAAGAGATTATGATTTAATAACTCATCCTCCTCATACTCTAGAATTTTCAATGCATATTCATTCAAGTATATTACTTTCAAATTTCTGGAAATAATGATACCAATAGGTGCATTCTTGCTCAATTTGAGTATATCTGAACTTTCCCAATTATTTTGAATGTCTTTCACCTTTAGCTGTATGAAATCAAATTTGATATTTCATTTATAACTTTATATAAATTTGCTTATTAAGAATGTAAAATTCAATATATTAATTATATATTACACACTTAGTGAACTTTTACTTTGATTCTCATATTTTGATATATTATCTTCCATCTGTTTTAACAGCAAATCAAACATTTGTTCTATATTTGCACCTGTCAATGCTGATGTTTCAATCGTATGAACCTTAATTCCAGACCATTTGTAAATTTTCTTGATCAGATCAGATGCATCAAAGTTGTGTTTACGCTCAAGATCTGATTTGTTTGCAACTAGAATTATTGGAACTGCTGGATAAACATTCTTCTCTATCTCTTGAAACCATATATCAAGTTGATTTGCTGTGTTCTTTCTAGTTAGATCATAGACAAGTATGAGACCTTGTGCACCTGCATAGTACTCCTCTCGAATAAACTTATAGCCCAACTGTCCTGCGAGGTCAAATATACTCAAAAATGAGTTTCCAATACGTTTTACCGAGAGATCTGTGCCGATTGTTGCATTGTAATTCTGTTTGAAACTATCTCCCATATAGGACCTCCTTATAGAAGTTTTTCCAACTCCTGAATCACCTAATAAAATAACTTTTAACGCAAACTTTTTTGGCATTCAAACCTAATAAAATAATTACAATTTATAAATATCTTTGATACAGTATTCAATTCTTGTTTACTAATCTGGAAAATTATCCTATTTTATTATTCAAATACTTTTTTCAATTAAATCACCATCTTGATTTATACAGATATATCCTGTTTTATTTATTAATTGAGTATGTTTGGTGATTGATTTGATCTCAATTGGATCCATAATACCCATTGGTGAGACAATATATTCACCAGATAAATTTGGAAGGAATCCACAATCAACTACTGTTGCCTTGCATAATTTCAGTCCTAGTAATTCAAATTGCTCATTCTGTTCCTGTTCTTTAAGCTCTATTCTTATATCAGATGCGTGTGAAAGTACATTTCCTCCCTGAGGTGTGATCCCCTTCTCAAAATCTGCTCTGATTTGATTTGTGTATAAAATGATCATATTATACATTTTTGCAAGTGTTTTCAATTTATCAACCACCGTTTTCAGATGTCTTTGTCTCGGTTGAAGATTGGCAAGATCCTCACCTGCAATTGGATACTGTGTCTTCAAGGGATCTATGATTGAATCTATAATCAATATTCTAATATTTTTATCAATAATTATTTCTTCAAATTTATCAAGTGAATGTTCTAGCTCATCAAAATTATTTACATTTGATACAAATATTCTTGAATTCACATTGACATCATAATATTTCCCAAGTGAGTTAAATCTGGAATATTCAAAAGCTCCTTCACTATCTATGTAACCTACAGAACAATCCCACTCTTTCATTGCAATAATTGCCTGTGTCATGGCCCATTGTGTCTTTCCCACTCCCGCAGGTCCGTAGATCTCAATCACTGATTGTGTACGAAAACCACTCTCTGCATTTGAGTAGGTCAACATCATGTCAAGTGAAGTGCTAGGTGTCAATAAATAGTTGTAATGTTTCTCTATATCATTTAACTCATCACCTGTCTTGATTATTCTTCCTTGATGCTTTATCAATTGAAGATGAGAGAAAATATCATTTGTTATTTTTTTATTACCATTGAGCATTTTCTCCATTTGTCCCTGTGTGATTGTTTGTAGATGAAATAATCTAGAAATTGATAATCTCTCAAATACTGTTGCTACTCTGATTATATTCTCATCATCCAACCCTGCCTCTGATAATAGCTCAAGTATTGTTGGATTTTTCAAATATGTTTGGCCTTCAAATTCAAAAGTATTCATATTCTAAAAAATAATGGTATTATATTTAAGTAAAAATTAAGTCTTTAATTTACTAATCTTTAATTTGATTCGTTCACATAGGTCCTCAAATTCATTAAAACAAGCAATTTTGAATGCTTTGGTGTAATAATGTTTTTTGAATTCATTCTCTTCTTTATCATTAAGAATCTTATCATTGGGGTATTTATGACACAGATAGTTGTCTGCAATACTCTCATAGATCTCAATAGATTTGATCAGATATTTACTATCATCGCTGTACTCTCTTATTATTTCAAGAAATTGCAATGCCTCTTCCTCACTACTTTCATCTATTAACTGTTCACTTAGCATTATTATAGATTCCACAACTATTTCCCTGTCCTCATTCATTTTAAGATGAGATAGTATATTCTCAGCTCTCCTCATCACAGATAGTCTATCTTTTAAATCCTCTGTTTCATTGATTAAATCACTTGATAACTTCGCACTCTGTTTCAAAAGATATATGCCAAGATCTGCCATCAGTGAAAGGATTGCACGATTGTTATTATCCCTATCATGTGCAATTATGGATCGATATGTGAAATAAATAGTATCCTGAATAAAATTATTTCTTCTACATGATTTTGCTATCATAGAGAATGTATTGGCACTATCTTTGAATCTTGAATTCATGAAATTGATATTTGCCTCTTCAATATATTCTGTCAGCTGTTCTGGTATTGTCATATATTCAGTACTGTTGATGTTTTGTATTTAAGTGAAAATTAATCACATTATCTGTTTTTTAAGTGCCAAAACAAAGCTATCATCATAATTTAGTTGATCTACACTCAGATATATTTTATCTCTCAATTTATCAACAGTATTTTGTTTGATCTCCTCATCTCCATTATTGTAAACAATTTGTATCTCAGAGATGTTTGAAGTGAATGAATTGACTGCAACTTTTGCCTCAGTTCCTGCTTTGTTCAGAATACCTATCAATTTAATTCTATCAATATCTATCTCTTGTTTGATAATTCCAGAAATCATCCTGATTAATACTTTATGAAGATAGTTCATAGGTTCTTGACAATGATTAATTGATTTTATCGATTTTACAAGATCTGTATCTAGAGGATGTACATTCCTTTTGGTATTCTCACTATATTTTGATAAATCACCAACACTCTCACTTGTCTCTATATAATTCTCCATGTTATCAATGAAATTTTTACCAGATGCCTTGAATTTATTATTATCTTTAATTTTCTTCTCTCTTCTTGCTTTAACTAATATCTCAATCAATTCTGCTTTCTTAGATTTGCTTTTTCCCTTGTAATGATCTTTGAATTTTGTCTTTAATTCATACCTTAATTCTTTTACATTCATTTTACTTGCATCTTTTATATCTTCAGAATTCTCAGATATGTTTAATACATGATGTGCCTTATAAACTCTATCTTGAATTACCTTCTTCTCAGAGCTTTTACTATTATCAGTTATTTTATTAGTAGCTATCTTATTATTCCTAGTATCAATAATCTTCTTTTCATTATGTTCAATTATTGGAGCAGGTAGATTATCCATCAATTGTTTATTGATCTGAAATCTATCTATCTGGTAAGAAAATAATTCTTTTATCCAAATATTATCAATTAATATTTCCTCATCAATATCATGTTCTTTTGCCTTTTTAATCTGCTCTGAAATCTCTTTTAACTGTTCTAATGCAGCATGTTTTCTAGTTCTATTTTTTTCCTTAATTTCATTTGTTTTTCTACTTTGAGGAGCTGTAAGATTTACTCTTGGTATCTCCATTCTGCTATTTGTTATACTAATAAATATTTTGTACATTTGATTTTTCATATTCTCTCCAACTATTACATCTCTATACAAGTAATCTTCATCCAGTTTCTCACTTTCAGATAATCTCATCATTCTGAAGTAAACAAGTAACATATCAATATATTTCATATCCATATCAGGTAGATTGATCATACCCATTAGTATAGCATCTATATGGTTAAATGCACTATCATAATGGGATACTGCCCATAATCTTCTAATATGATCTAGCATATAATGTTTGAATTTAACTCTTCCAATCTGATTCTTCTCATTTATCAGATAATCAATCCAATCTGGATTATTGATGAATTCAATTATATCATCTTTATTAATCTCTGGAAATTCTTTCATGATTTTTCTGTATTCATCCTCACCAATATTCTCCCCTCCAAGTCTATTTTTGAATATATTCTTGAAATTATTGAATACCAATCCTTTTTTCCTCATTCTACACATTTTGTGCTTTATCAGATCTTCAATCATTGCAGTATTATCAACCATTAATCTATCTCTGACAAATTCAACCTGTGACATATTCACAGGAATATTTTTCTCTCGTTCATTTCTAGTTCTCTGTTTGAGGATCTCAAAGGTCAATACAAATATATCAAATGGAATTGACTGATAGAGTTTGATATTATAATCTATATCGGATGGTATCCAACCCCTGTTTTCATTTACAACAAACCTCTCTTTTAATTCCAGTATATCAATTTTGGAAATATTGGTGTCAATTTGCTGTATTGGCTTTGAGAGAATAGAAGTCATATTTTCTTCAATAACTATTTGTTCCTCCACATTAGTATCTTTATCTACCTCATTTTCAAGAGATAGTTCATTCGTCAATGCATCAGTTTTTTCCTCTTTATCTACCTCATTTTCATCAGTAATATTTTCTTCATACACATCGTCCATTCCTAGTTGCTCACGTGCATATGCTTCAGCTATTCTCTCTCTCTCTCTCTCGATTTCTTCCTCTATCTCATCAAACTCCTCAACTGTTTGCAATACATCATAATCAATTATATTTTCAATATCAATACTGGTGTTTAAGTCATCAATATCTGCATTCAGATCCTCATTTTCATTGGAAATTAAAATAATTGAAGTGATGTTAGAGAAAATACTGTGATAGATATTATTATTGGCTTCCTTTTTATCCAGCATCTCCCGATATAATCCAATAGATAGATAATATGTTACTAATAATGATTTCTCTGCATTTGATATATACTCACATATTTTGATTAAATTCTGTGTGAGTTGTTTTCTTCTATCAAAAGATGCACCTAGGAATTCAATGGACATATTCAATAGTAATTCTGATAGTGGTGTATCATCGTTCTCTTCTGCTTCAACCCTCTTTATCAATTCCTCAATAGAATTGCGAAATCTATAATTCAATACATATTTATCTTCTCCAAAGGTAATAATGTCCTGTTTTATCATTTCATCCAATGCTAACTCAACTCCTTCAACTTTGATAAATATATCAAATAATTTCATTGCAAAGATACTTTCATCAGTTGATAGAAATGCAATGAGTGCACCTATGATGTACTCATCAAGTATTGATATATTTTCATTACTCTCAGTGATTTCCACATTAATTTCTTGCAATTTACTAATTTCTGATTTGATTACTCTACTCTTGATTACGGGTAATAGTTCTGTTGGTTTGAATATTGTGAACTCATCAAATCTATCAAGAATAATAAATTCATTATTCTCTATTTCCACCAATCTCAGCTTTTTCATAGCCTCTTGATCAAGATGATCAATTCTATTGATCAATTGGTAGTTGAACTTCTTGTACCAGGATTTGATATCATTTATATGATTGAAGTGTAAAATTAATTTATATGGTGATATGTCCTGGATGATTTTATCAAAATCAGATTGCTTGAACAGATTATCAAGGATCACATCAATATCAGATAATATCAGATAATATTCATGTTTACTTTGTTGATGTGCTAGAAAATATAGACAAATCAATGTATGATCTATATCACTCAACTCAGAAGTATCAATTACAGTGATACCATCAATTTCTCCTCTTTCCAACTGGAAATATGGTTTGGTTATACTAGGTCCAAATATATTATCAATTTTGGATTTATCACCTGCAAGTGGTCTTAAATCAGTATCCTGCCAGTAAGGATCACTCTCAACATCTCTTCTGAGCAGATCTTTGAAATGTATCTCTATATCTTTGAATATTGGATCATTGATAATAGTACTAATCAGTGTATACATCATATTTGGATCTTTATAGCTTGCATTCAACAGTATTCTGAGATAATTGAAGAACCTCAATGAAAACCCAAGATCCTCTCTACATTTTTTTATTAGATTTATTGAGAAAGTAGAATTATAATCCTCTGGTTCTGTATAGATCTCAATTCCATTTCCAGCAGATAGAATTCTGATTGGAGCACCGATATTTTTGTATTTGATGAAAAAATCCCTGTTTTGAGATACTATCACCGTATTCTGAAATTGTTTATTATGAATTATTGGAGGAATAAGATTATCATCTCCAAATAATATCATATTCTCATCTCGATCTACTGTGACCGCACGATTAAGATTATCCCACCCAAGAAATAAACCATCTGTATGATTTGCATATCTAAATACAGATGCTTTTCCAGTTTGCTCTCTTAATTCCTGTAATATCTCAAGAAAATATCTTAATTCATGTCTCCCTAGTTCTAAGCCGTTAACTGCAAGATCTCTCTCCATTTTATTGATGTCTATCTTTATTCCATCACCTGTGAATTCACACATCTTACCAATTTGTCTTGGAGAGAATGTGTATGCTCTATCAATTCCTAGATAAGTCAGTATCTCAAATATATGATCTCTCTCTCCTCCAATCTGGTAAATAAAAATAAATACCAACCTAAAATTCAATTTGGATTCAGGTATAACTATCTGTAAATTGACATTTGTTAATGGATTACATTGCTCTTTCAAATCCTTAAGGTAATTAGCTATTTTTTTCAGATAATCATCTCTGATAAATTTATAATTTACATCAAATTTATGTGAATAATCCATTTTCTCGAGTGTAGGATGAATCACTGGTAGTTTTATTAGACTTAGCTTTATTGATATCTCTTTATCTTTAGTTTTAACCATTGCAAACATTACAGATCACTCTTTATAATCTAGTTCAGATGATTGTATATAAATAAAAATAAAATTATTTAGCTGGTTCTACAGCCCATTCTTTGGATAAAGTACCTTTATAATCTTTCAAATTCAATACACTTGATAGAGGAAAAATCAATATAATCAGATAATATACACTGAATGTAATAGATAATTGAATTGCAATTGCAATTTTACTGATAGCAAAAAATACACTTGAGGTACTTACATCTGAGAATACATCTAGGTCCTCATAATCTGGTAGTATATTGATTATTGTGAATAGATATAAAGTATTAATTAGTAATTTAATGTAAACAAATTCATAAAGTTCAGTTACAAGAAATAATAGAGTTGTTTGAACAAATATTGTCACAAGGAAAGGAATAAGCAATCTAGTGGAAAAATATCTCTCAAAGTTTCTATCTCCTCTGAATATGAATTCAGATACTTTTGTGGTTCCCTTTCTAAAGCTAGCTGCTGTATCATTAAAAGCATTGGATATCATATCTGGTAGAAATCTCAGGATAAATTTTAGAAATATAGATGCAACAATTAGCTGTGCATACAGATCGATATATGTCAGTATCATTTCTTGACAGACAACCCTTGACTAGTGATCTCAAATATCACTGTTTTGCTCTCAACTTCCTGAGATAGTGAGAACAGATCACTGATATTCTTTATTGTTTTACTATCTCTAGATATTTTTGCTTTCTCAGCAGGAATTTTATCACTCAATCTTCTAACAATGTTATAAATCAACATTATTGCAGCAGTTATAAGTATTGAAACAGTCTGAGTGAATATATATCCAAGCAATGCATTCAAAAGGTATTGAATGAATATATAAGATCCAAAGAATTGCCATTGAAGGGGTACATTAACTATATTCATATCAATTAGAATATCATATTTATTTATAAAGAAAAATCTGAATATTATGGCCAGGGGTCCCAGCCAAAATCATCATCTCCACCACTCTCAAGACGAATTCTTGCATAATTTACAGTTGGGGGCTCCTTCCTGAATTTATGCAGTAAATTCTTTATTTTATTGACTAATTTACTCAATAATTTCACCATAATTACATTAATAACATACATTGATATAAAATATTCCCATCATTTTTTTTATATTGAATTTTTAATCCTCAAGTAATAACTATTCAATTATATGCAAATAGGACATTTTTCATTGATATTAAATGTAAAAAAAATCATCATAATTTTTATATTTACTCAAGTTGATACTGTTGCCATTATTTCCGGCTTATATTCAGAATGCTTCAACTGTTCATTTATTCGGAAGAATATTTGGTAGAAGAAGTATTTATCATGGTTGGAAAGTATCTCAGCATACTTTTTAGACATCTCATCAATTCTAACGTCAGAAACACTAGATATTGCTGCGTATGAATATTGAATTGTATGATGAGAGCGAATTAGTATTTCCTGATGTAATATGATCTCTCTTGCACTTAACAATGCCTTTTGTCTGATATTATCATCTATTACACCAAATCGGTTGAGCAGAATTATGAAATCTCCAGTCTCTCTGATCAAATGACTTAGATCTCTGTTTTTGATCAATCCGGCATCTAGTAAGTCAATTTTAATTTTGCTCATCTCCTTACGATTTACATTGTAAAGCTCTGCTAATTTTCTAACACTTATATATTGACTATTCTCAATTGAGAGGTCACTCAAATATACCACAATATACTTTGTCAATTTTGTTAATGACTTATATCTCACAGTTTTGGCAAACTTATCAAAATCAAATGAATACTTCAGATTTGAATATTTGTCTGGTAAAAAATCTAATAAATCTATTATTTTTTGTAATCTTTCTACTGAAACCATCTAAGATGATAATATCGGGATTAGTTTTTAAATAAAAATATATCAAGGATTTGAGATATCATTTTTCTTTATAAAATAACTACAAATCAGAATATATATGAATTTACCACTATCTGAGAACAGATTTGATCTTGATAATTTTTTGAGTCTGGGAACAATAGAGGAATCTATATCAACTGATGACAAGATACTATTCAATTATCTTGTCAAGAGATGGATCATGCTAGGTGCTGAATACAGGTTAAATGACAATAAATATGATGAATATCTGGTCAAATACCGTCATATATCATCTAGACGAGTTATCGGTGAAAAAACAGAACTATGTCTTCAAATATCTGAAAGTCCAATAATCAGAGTGATAAAATATGGGGAACAGAAAATTGATGCAGAGAAATACTGTATTTACAGATTGAAACGAGAAAATAATTTCAGAGATATAATCTGGTATAATGATATTCCAATCTGTATTGGAACCTCAGAGAGAGGTAAAATAAATAAAATCACTGTACCTCAATTATTACTCATACATCAATCAAATTTGTACCGAATTAGACATGTAAATAATAACTATTTCAAACTGACATTTGACCATACACAGACAAAGGCAGATATACCGATGTACATTGATAATTTAGAATTACTGAATAGGCCTGAGGCAATTAGCAATAATTCTAAAATTCATATAGAAATGGATTTGAGGAAGTATTATAAATCAACTATTCTAATGAATAAAGATATAGATGCATATAAATTGTACTTGAAAAAACAAGGTGAGAAGAGATTAAACCAATTGAAAATGGATCTACTCAAAGAAGAGCAAATTGATAAAAATGGATTGAGTAACTCTGAAATAAACAGAATGAGAACCACCTATGATCGTAGTAAAAAATATAAATTTATGAAACATAAAAAATTACTACTTGAGGAATTAAAGGATAAAACTCGGGAATTCTACAATGATATCAACACTGATTCATTCAAAACACACTTTAAATATCCAGATTGTAAATTTATAACAGATATAGAAAAAAAAATAAAGGAATATTTTGATATATTCAATATTCTTTCAAAAAGAGGTATTGAATGTAATCTGGTGTTAATTATCTCATATGATATTAAAATCAAGAATAATGGAAAGGTGTACCACAAAAATTCAGATAATAAATTTTACCACGAAGTGGATAGAATTGCATTGAACCTGTTCAATAAACTACCTGCTAAGATTGTGGGTAGTAATTCTCTGGATAGTGAATTAATTGTAGTTCAGAATAAACTATGATTTTCATTTATAAACTAATATCTACAATTATATTAACATGCAACAATTAGCAAATCATCGATCATATGAATCTCATATGCAGCAACTCACACAGGCAATTGAGAAATATCCTCAGGATTATGAACCATTATTGAGAAAAATTATCTATGAATTAAATACACATAGGTCTCTATCATTCAAAGGGGGAAATGAATTGGAAAAGGAAATAAAACAGATAATGTATGGAATAATGCGTTCATTTCTATCTTGTAGTATTTATCCAAAGAATTCTAAATTCTCTTTTGAGATGGTTAGGCAGATACTCAGATTGTTATTGCTGGACCTGTATAACAGACAGGTAAATAACCAATATCTAGGTGATATCGTCAGAAATATTATGGATACACCTGATATTATTAGGTTCTTCAATAATGGTATTCACAAGTATCTTGGATTCAAAAAACAACTGGATGCATTTGAGGATATTATTGTGAATTTTCATTTATAAATAATCCTTAACTATAATTAATCATGTTAGAGATAATTTATGGATTCATGGGTAATATGTTCAAATTATTCATAATTGCCACATTTCTACCATTCATTGTTAGAATAATTATGCAATTAACATTGAACTGGATAAAAAATCTGATCAAAATAGATCTTGTACCGATGCTTGATGTAATTGCAATTCCTGGTGCATTTCTAAAAAATTTACCAATTAATATTTTTCTTAAATCAAAGGGATGGGATACCCGATCTAATTATAGAACAAGAATCGGTGCAAGTATAACCAATCTAAGCAGAGGCCGAGATGATGGTTTCAGTTTATATCAGACACCTGCTGATAAAACATCAGAGGAGTTGGATAACACAAGTACAGTGATAATTATGGCCCTATCCTATTTTGGAGTACTTTTCTTCTTTCTTTGGCTAAAATATCTTAAGCCAATTGGTGGATATCTAACATATTTATTTGGTCCTGTGACCAGTCAAATCATAGTTTGGGTATTCACATTATCCTTAATAATTGGCGGATTACCAACTCCTAATGAGACAATGCTTCCAATTACATTTTATTTCAAGAAGAATCCACATATGATTATCGCAATGATTTGTAATTTTATTGCTGCTGTGATTGCTAGTGATCTGTGGGGATCTTCTATTGCTACTACTATATTTATTCTATTCTCTGCATTGAATTATATTCTGTTAAAATATTTCGAATGGAGAATTGATAACAGATATGGTTCTGTGGTACCAAATATAGATGAATTTGCAGGATTAAGGGTGAATTGAGTATGAAATACAAATTAATCATATTTATTTTAATAATAATGATCAAACCAACAGGTGCGATTACAAATATATCTCCAATATCAATCACAACATTCAATGGCAATGGAGATTATATTATCGATACTGATATCAAATACCTAGATACACGTGATATAGAAATAAATATGCAGAATTATTTATATCTGGAATTAAATTTGGAAACAAATAACTCTGATAATTTATTTATAGAGGATAATTACAATGTACAGATACAGTTTATAGTTGCAAACACTAGTATTGAGAAAACTCCCATAACTGAGGTAACACTTCCAGATAGTATTAAGTACATATTTGAGTTACAGCCAATACAGAATAGTCTGAATATGCAAATATTGCTGATGCGTGGTATTAACAAAGATGCCATACTATCATATAATTATATTATCAAACTTATTGATACAGTAGATTCTACTGAATTTGACAGTATATATACATCTAATATGTTATTCTCTAATTTTACAGTTGAACCTCAGGTAATTATGAAAAGGTTCAGCACAACCTATCTTTTTTTTCCTGAAATTGCTAATATTTCAAATTACAGGGCAATTATAGATGTAAATTTCAGATCTGTCGGAGATGGTAAACTGAAAGTTGAAAGTAAACTGGAGAGTGATCAGAAAGATATATCCAGTGAATTCTCATTACAACTCTCACTTTTGGCAGATAAACTGTTTGAGTTTGGATTATCATATGAGGGAAATGGTGCGAGTATACAGATAGAAAGTGTTGAGATCACTCTTGAAAGATTAACAGGGATAGTCATTGATAATATGTCATTATATCTTTTCATATTTTTCATCTCAATACCATTCACAATTATACTGAAAATATCAAAAAATAATGAAAGAAGGGCTTTTGAATCGCGATTTGGTTATTAAACATAACAATTAACTGATTTTTATTTAAATATAGTTTGATCATTGAATCAAGTATGATAGAGATAGTAGGTTCAGGCTTTTTTTATATAACTGATACAACAGTACAATACATTAGTCTTGGACAAATTAAATTATTGAAAGCATATAAATACATAAATGTCAATAAATTAGATCCAGTTGCTAAAAAAGATTACTATAACTCAAAAAAGAAATTGGAATTTATTCAGAAAGATAAACAGGTTGAATATTTAAAATTATTAAGAGATAACATGTATCTGATAAAAAATGAGAACTATGATGCAGAGGAATATATGATACAAAAGAATTACAGTATTATTCGATCTCTGATCAAAGATGGTTATGATATCAAATTTATCAGAGCAGATGAATACAATGCAATCATGATAATTATGGTCAGTAAGAGTGAAATAATACAATATCATACGGAAACACAATTAGAAAAGATAAAAAAAATATTACTAAGTAATGGATATACAGCTGAGATATATACAGCCGTACAGAATATAAATAAAATTGTTATTGAGACTGAAAATGGATATACTTTAAAATTCAATCATAAACATCCACAGATGGAGATTGTTAGCAGTAACATGATGCAGAGAATATTCACAAGATTAATCAAAGAATTACCCGGTAATTCAAGATTTCCAGTATCTGGAGATGGAGGCTACAATTTCTCCATTGCAGGTGATGATTACAAAATACAAGTACCAAAGCTGAATAAATCAGCAAGACAGGTCATACAGGGGAGTACTGAACAATTACGAATATGGTTGGATCGTCATCTTAGAGATGCAAGTTATGCACGTATGATTGTTGTAGGTGGAATATGCCCTGAAGGATTCGAGAAAGTTGATCTAAGATCTCTAAGATTGGGATTATTCAGAACAATAAATAAAAATATCAAGAATAAAAATTCATGGTTTCCTATAATAAAAATCATGGAAACTGCTTATTATATGAATAACTTCACAAATAATTTTGTAGATCTAATTATTGGATATATACAGGATAGTGCACCAGAAGAAATCGAGAATCTTGATATTGAGAGTTTTTACAGGATGGTACCTGAGATGGGAAGAGAGGATTATATACTTGATACTGTCAGAAAGACATTAACACTGTATAATCACCGGGAGATATTATCAAAAGGAGAACAGGATGAACTTCCTTTCAGAATTTGGATACCTTATCAAGGTACCAGGGAGGATATAATTATAGATATTGTTGCCTTGATCAAATATCTGGAGGATGTGGATTTTCTGATGATTCAAGATGAGACATTCAGTGGATACATGGTATCAAAGAGAATAAAAAAAGATCTTGATGAAATATTAAGAGATATCACAACTATCTACACCACAAATTCAATGTTTATTGATCACTTTAAGAAAATAGATAAACTGATATTGAAGCATAACCGTACTTCAAGATATTTCATTGAAATAAACACTAGTAAAAGTAGAGAGGAGAATAATTTGGAAAAATTATTATTTATTCCACCTCTATTCATGAGTGAGAAGAATATATACTGGATAGATCCTATTGAAGATCACCAAATCAATTTTAATCAACTAAATCCTATTTTTTTCAATGAACATCCTCAATACAAACCTCCTCAGAAAGTAGAGAAAATAGTAGCTGAGAAAACTCAGGAGAAACTGAATGTGGATCTGAATTCAATTCAGATAGATGATTATGAAATAGTAGAAGATGATCCAGATAAGGATCATAATCCATATGCAATTGAGGTAAAGCAAAATGAGGAAACTGCAAAATTAGTAGTTGATTCAACAAATTCAAAAGTAATTAACCAAGAAAATAGAAATGTATTACAGATTGACCTTATTGATGAGGTGAGAATAGATGAGGATGCAAATGAGATGGCATTTAAAGTCGAGGAAGAGGATACTCCTGATGCAATTGAAATTCTTGAGAGTTATATATCTGATTTTGGTATACGTAAATATGTGAATTCTGTGGATGCAGCTGATAAATTAGAAGTAATTCCAGTAATTGATATATTAGATAGAACACACAGATATTTTACAATACTAGATACCATAATTTATTCATATGTTGATCTTCTAGATCTGAATAAATTTACTGATAAAGACACTATCAATGCAATGATCAATGATGGATTACTTCAAAAAGAAGCAGTAGATGAGTCCACAGTGAATATTATGTTACACAAACGTGGAAAACTCATGTTTGAAAAGGCAATGCGTGTTATCAAAGATTTACGAACTGAAATTAGGGATAGAATTCCTGTATATCTAGAGAATCAAACAGAACTGAACAAGGAACTCAGAAAACAGGGTCCTAATACTGCATTCATCAGCAGCGTATCACAGGTATCACTTCTTGCCACTGCATATCTATCAAAGGAGAAAAGAGTACCTCCACTTTTACTTGCCTTTGTATATTACATGAGAGACATTTACCTAATCAATCCAGAGGAATTTGTATCACATTTTGATGCAACCTACTTGAAAAAACTTAATGAAATTAATAAATTCGTTATTGCAAAGAATATAGTTGAAGAAGAGAATAAAATAGAGACAATACCAATGGTCAATGATAGGAAGAAAGTAGAATTAGATGATGAATTTGATATGAAACCAATCATCAGGGATGCAAATTATGTTCCCATACAGTAAGCTACTAAGAAAGAAAAGCCCACAATCTCTGCTAATCTAGAGGATATGATCGGATCAATAAAAGAGATACCGATAATAAGACCCAGGAAAATTGAGAAAAAAGAGGAGGAGGTAAAAAGAGAGATTATTGACAAGATAAATGAGAAGAAGCTCCTAAGGCAATTAGAGAAAAGATATGATATCAATGCAGCAATGACCAACTCAGATAATATACAGATTGGTGATAAAATAATTATTCAGAAAACAAACTCTGAGATGGATTTTGAGGCAAAGATCAACAGTCTATCCATACATCACACCAATATCCCATTAAAAACAAAGAAAATACTGATTTCATATGATATTGTATCAATAGAGGATTTATTGACACTGGATATAGTTGACATACCTGAATTCAATCCTATGCAGAGAGATAGATTGAAAATATATGTTAAAGAACTGAAATCAAAGATTATAGATAATACAGGGTTTGATAAAGTACTTAATAAAGATGGCCAAGATTTTTTTATTAGAATTGGAGGATACATTGAATTAGAATACTTACCAAAGAATGTAATTTTTGAGTTACCAGAACATATCAAGGATAGAATCCAACAAAATATAGTGTTCTCTAAAAATATTGATGAATTGATGGAAAATGCATATAATAGCATAGGTAATATGATTGATGAGGAAGATCATGCGAAGATTGATAGAAAATTATCAATATTGCAAAAGAGGAATCATCCGATGTTATTTGTCGATAATGAACTGAAAGAATTCAGTATATCATGGTTATTTTCCACTGTAGAGAGGGGTGGGGAGCTTGCAGATACAATGGAGATATTATTGCAGGATATTGCTGCAATTCATGTGAATAACAAGATGGTTGATCTGAATATTGAGAATGGGATACATCCTGATGATCTTGCATTACTAGGTTTAATTGATAGTTCAAAAAACAGGGTATAGTGAGAAAATTCAATATTTATCTTGTCAGACATGGAGAATCACGGGCTAATAGAACAGGTATTATCCAGGGATGTAGATTTGATGGAAAACTATCTGTTAATGGAAGAAAACAGGCATACAAATTAAGATTACCAGAGGTGGATTATTATTCCTCACCTCTAAAACGTGCTATGGAGACTGCTATAATTGCTGTTGGTGTAAATATAAATATAATTGATGATCTTAGGGAATTTGACTTTGGAGATATATCTGGAACTAAATCCTCGGAATTGAATAAAGAGGATAAAAAATTTTTTGCAAGATTAAAAAATGAACCTAATTTCAAAGCTCCTGGTGGTGAGAGTAGAGCTGAGTTCATCACAAGAGTGAAGAGTGTATTTGATAAAATTGCAGATAAAAAACGTGATGCAGTGTTATTCTCACATGCAGGAGTAATCATAGCTATTCTAAATGAACATCTGGTGATTGCAGATAGACAATCAATAGATAATTGTGAGGTAATCAAATTAGAATACAATGGTACTTGGAAAATATTGTGAAACTATAATAATAGTAATTTTTGTGTATATAAAAAAAACAGTGCACATTATTTATAACAGAGTGATTACTTATAAAAGAGTGATTATTTACTATACATTCTATCTATAATATTCAAGATAGATTAGTTTAAGATAAGAATTTATCAGTGTGAGCATCTCCACTATATTCACCGTGATCAATCCGTTTGCCTGTGAGTTTCCTAGATTGTATAATGGAATTACTTGCAAGGGGTCATCTTTGAAATTGATTATGCCTTCCTTCAGTATTTTTCTTAGAAATCCAATTGATTCAAATAAATGCATGTCATCAGGATTACATTCATCACAGCCAGAACAATCAAGGTGTTGCATCAGGTCAAAATCAAAATTATCATCAAATAGCATTTTAATGTAGAAATGGAAAAAATAATTCTCAGGTATTATTTTATCTTTAATATATATCCGCAGGTGAATATCTTTCAGGATAGAGAACCTGCTAATAATAATTTTATGAATATCTGAACCTTTTTTTATCTTTATTATCTTGTTTTTGTTTAATAACACATAAACAAGTCATTATTTTACTATAAAAATGAATGAAGTACCTCATTCTCAAAATTATTGAGTAACTTGGAAATACTAGAAAGTAACTTTCTAATGAAACAGATAACTCTGTTAAAGGGATTAATCACATTTTGAATAAAGTAGTATTCAATTATAAGTAAAAATATTTTTTCTGTTTCCATTTGCAGTTTTTTCAAGAACTGAATTTTGCCAATTGTTGAATTTATACTTAAATCATCAAATTCCAATCAATTTTGGTCAACCCATTAATATATTTAAAATCGGAATGATACTCCATTTTTTTATACTAATATTTATTAGATTGAATACTTATATGGTAACTATAGTTGATTATAGTTGAAAGACACAAGTACAATTCAATTGAAAAAGAAAACAATTAAAGAGCTTTCTGAGATAAAAGAGCATCCAAGAGAGAGTTATAATGATTTGATCTCTAAAATGATTAAGGTATACAAATTATCAATAAATAAGAATAGCTACGATGAATTTTTGCATAAAATTCAAAAAATGAAAATGCAGGAATTATGGGATAACGCGGATGATGAGGAATGGGAAAATGCATGAAGCTGGTGATGTATTACTTGTTCAGGTCCAATTTGTTGATACTAATGAAATTAAAAAAAGACCCGTAGTTGTATTATTTGAGGAATATGATAATGTGGTGGTGGCTGGGATCACTAGCAATAGAAGAATGAAAGGAATTTCCTTATTGAAAAAGGATGGTGCAATAAAGGACAGTGTGATTAAAGCTAATTATATATTCACAATCTCTGTTGTAATGGTTATCAAGGTGTTATTTAGATTATCAAAGGAAAAAAGAAATGAACTTTACAATTCTTTAGATACGAAATTGCAAGAACTAATCAGGTAAATGAATGGATTAAATAATAGCTGGATCTTAGATTGTTTCTAGAACTTATTACTCAAAAATAATTCTCTAAAGGTATTTTTGGAGTTATGACATCATCCCAGCTTAGATCAAATGCATCAAATATCGGTTTGAAAGCAGATGCCATTGATTTAATATATTTACCAATATTTACCTCTCTGTGATTTTTTATATCCGCAATATCTTTCACATTACATTCTCTTACAGTACCCATTTGTAATAATCTGAATTTATCAGTTCTAACCATCACATTGAATGGTCTAACAGATACAATCATGAATTGTGCACCTTTCTTTATATCAGTCTCCTCCTCTCCGATCTTTTGAATTGCAATCTGAACTGCTGGGGTGACTGATTTGTAATCTTCGAATGAATTTCTCAATGTGGCCATGGCAGCAAGATCAATTAGAGGTATCTCACCTTTTTTCAATTGCATTACTTTTGCTCTGATCAGATTTTTAGTTCTCTCCAGTGCAATTTCCATATCCTGTTGGTTCTCAACTTTGCTCAGAATATCTGTAATCTCCTCAAATGTTTTTCTTATGAATATTGCAGTATTTGATTTTTTCACCTGTAATCCTTTGACAATTATACCATTATCGGTTGTTACTCCAAAATAATTTTTCTTTCTTCCTGATAGTACCAGAAATCGGAATCTGTAATCAATACCAAGCTCTATACCAAGAGTAACCACAGACCACACTTTGAGCTTCATGAACTGTTTTTCAGTGGGTTTATGAATGAATATTGAATCCGTATCTCCATAAAGCACGTCAAGTCCCATCTCCTCTGCCAATCTCTTGGATTCCAGAAGTGCAGATCTGGCATAAGCAGTTGTACTCTCTGCTAATGGTGGGCAGAATAATGTGAAATTCTTGTTTCCAAACACTCCATAACTTGCATTGATGAATACCTTCAATGCAGCCTGTACAGTTTTTGCAAATAATGCTTCCTCTTTGTCTTTAGATCTTGTAAGAGGTTTGAACCATTTCACACGTATATCTCTGACATAGCCCACAAGAGTACTCATAATTCCCTGTTGACGAAGACATACCCAGTGATCTAGATATGGTACAACATTACTCTTGCATTCATCATGCTCACATCTCATAGTCTCATATGATAATCTGTATTTTTTGATTATTGAAGGATATAGTGATGCAAAATCTGCCACCAGTACATTCCAGTATGTACCGGCTGATTTGGGATCTAGTACAATTGCTCCCTGATATTGCTTACCATCACTATCCGCAGTTGAGGTGAACCCACCTTTTTTTCTCTCTATTTCCTCAGCATTTGGCATCAGATAATTATTTCTTTTGTGCTCAAATGCCACCCAGTTTAATATCCATCTTGAGATTGATTCTCTGTTAAGAAATGTAATTGAGAATTTACCAACTCTCATCAACACAAACATCAGATTGATAGTGAGATTATCTGAGAAGGTGCTTAATCTCAGAGTAAGTTCCACATCTCTCACAGTATATGCAACTATCTGATCCCTTGTCATCTCATCAAACCACAGATCATGATGTACTTTTTTATATCCTAGTAATGCCTCTGATACATCATCCAATCTTGTTCTCGAGTATTTTCCAGAATATGCATACAATCTTACAGAGTTATTATTGAAGAATCTGAAAAGATCAAGATGTATCACACCTCTTACCTGATATTCCTTGTTCTTACCACGATAATGCCCCTCAAATATCGGAATATCAAGTTTTAGTCTATCATATTTGTTTTTACCGTATTTGATCAGCATCTGAGAATTAATTTTTGTTGCCCTGTTTAATAAATAAGGCATATCAAAATTATCACCATTATAGGATAATAGCACTGGATATTCCTGCATTTTATTGAATACATGTGAAAGTAGTGTTCTCTCGTTACTACATACAGTAATCTGTGGCATATATCCCAATTCTTCCTTGATCAACTCTAATTCATATTTTTTAGGTGGAAATCCAGTATAATACATAAAAGCATTATTCTCATTATCATAGAATGCAACTGCATGTACCTCGTATTCTGCCTCTGAAGGTAGTGGGAACACATCTCTTGAGGATTTAACCTCTATATCAAAAGCTGCTCGTTTTATATTACCAACTGGAGATTGCAAAACAGGTAGATTTTCCTCACAAAGGGCGATAATACTCTCAGGTTCTCCAAGCATCCTGGATCTGATCTCATCACTCAATTCCTGTGCATTCTCATACTTGATATTCTCAATACTTAATTTGTTGAATTTATACCATAGACCAGGCGATATATCATTTACCTGAAAATATGTCAATACATGATTAGAATAATTATCAACAGATGGATTTTTTTTCAGATTTACATTATTATTTCTTGATAATCCTACCTCAGATACAGGTACCTCTGATACAGTAACCTCTTTATCCTCTAGTAATGAATATAATTTTTTTATTTTAATTCTATATTCCGTTACATTTTCAGGTACTCCACCAATATATCTGGCTGTTGGAATGGCATTGGGATCAACCCAGCGTAATAATCTATCTTTTTCCGGATCATAAATCACCACCGCAAATCCATTGAAATCATTCAACCAGTATCCATCCAAAATCAACCCCTTATCCAATTTAGATACTATTGGAATATGATCCCAGGATATTGCTATCTTGTTGAATACTTTCTCAATCATGATTTGAAGATGATTAGAAACTATATAAATAAAAAATATATTTATCAGAGCGCCATATGCTCAGAGGTATTGGATTTTTGTATATAAATTGCATGATAAATTGTCAACTTTTATAATCTGCGGATAGTTTTACTAGAAATTCAGTTTTTACTTATAAAGCTAGTACGTTCTACATTATTGAAGATAAAAACTACTTAAGGTGACTCTATGAGAGCAATGATCAAGCAAATAAATAATGCCGGTGGCTACAATGGTCAATTAATCAAGTTTGGTGATTTTACAGATGCAGAACTTGAATCCATTCTAGAATTTGGTGACCACAGATGTTTTCCAGAAACAAAATATGTGCAGTCAACTGGGTATTATTATGACAAGAATGGACATAATCAGAGAACACATTATTCTCTACCTGATAAAGCGTCAAGAACTTTCAATGATATTAATATTTCAAAGAAACTTGGTGGATACAGAATGAGAAAATCAATCCTAAGAACTATTGATTCAAAAGAGACTAAACTGAACAAGAAAAGGGCATATATCAAACAGGTACTGAGTACATTACCTGAGAAGTTCAAAGTTATTGGTGATATAATAAAGACTGATGATCTGGCCAAGCTTGCAGAATTTAGTTCTGATATATACAAGAATAGAATGTTCAGGTATATAGTCATGCTGGTGATCATAAGGGCCGAGGAGAATGGACTGGTATTCTCTGAGGATGAGTTATTCAATCATTTTGATATGAAAAGAAAAGGTACTGTTAAAATGAAATCAGATCTGACACAGGCAGGATTCAGATCAAAGATAGTACGGGATAAAAAAATAGAGAATGCATTGATTGAGGCAAATAATCTGCTATTCGAGTTGAAAGAGACCAAATTTCTAGATACTCGTCAGATGAAGATGGTGAGAAGTATAATCAATACATTCCCAGATAAATTCCCAAGATTATTCCATGCACGTAGTTCACTAGGATTACCAATGATTTTTATGTCTCTTTATATCATCAACTGGGATGAAAATCTAACAATTGGAAATGTGGTCAGAGAATACTCGGATAGGTTCAACTTATCAAAGGATGAGTACTATACACTGTATCAGAGCACCAAACGTGCATGTAAAAGAGCTGACCAGCTTGATAGAGTAGAGCTTGATTTAAATCAGTTTATCAGTATCAAGAGCTTAAACAATCCCCAGATGGGATCAAACTCTAGGATCAATAATCAGATAGTTATCAACTCAGGAGAACAAGTCAACAATCAAATGAATAAAAGTCCACCACCTGAAGAATTGCTGAGTGATAATTCAGTAATCTCCCAAGATATTGTTGATAACTGTGTAGATCAAGAATATACTGTTGATACAAATGAGGATGATGTTCATATTTCAGGTTCTATTAATCCTGTTTCAGATGAATTCGATTTCAGTAAATCTGAACCTTACAGCTCAACATTATATATGATCTCAGATACACCTAATAACATATCTTCAATGATCTCGACACAATCTGCTGATATTATGAATTATCAGATTAAATATTATATTCAAAGTAATAGACAAGAGGAACCTTCATGGATACAGGATATACACTATCCAGAAAGACCTCCTCCCTGGTATATTAGTAATAATTTTTTTATAAAAGGAATAAATAGATTAATCAATTTAAAATACAATAATTCTATAAATGAACATAAATATAGAAGAGGTCAGAGGGGAATATAGATGTTAGAGGATTACAATAAATCTCTAAATCATTTTGTTTATTTTTATCCAGGTAATGATAATTTTAATCAGCTGGTTATAATTGATGGAAATGCAGGTATCAACTCAATAATCAAAGATACAATCATAGAAGGCCTAGAACTCGTGGGATATGTGAATATATTTCCCACACAATTATTCATGGTTGAGACAATTAATGGTCCGAGACTAAGTAGTCATCTACCAATATACAAACTCAGAGATAACAGTATAATTCTATTGCTTAATGCAACTATTACTCAGTATCGTGTTGAGGAATTTGTTGATAAGTTAATATCTGTGTTTGAGGGATACAGAATTCACTTTATTGCAGATACACAGAGATCCTATGCTGATTTTGATGGATTGGTGTGTGCATATACTGAACAATTTATACAATTACACCCAGATCAATCTATAAATATCAAATATGGTCATATATTTGCAGGTATTGGATCTGAATTGCTATTGGCTATCAATAATCGAAATGGTATTGCTTCAATGACAACACTATATGCAAAGGGTAAATATAATCATGAGATTGCAATGGCAGTTCATACAGAGTCTGAACTCAACAAATATGGTATGCAATTATTGAATGAGGTTGAGCGATTGTTATCAATACTGGGCACTTTCAGATTCACTGATAATGTAAGAGATTTCTTCACTAAAAATACAATTAAAATGGTACAGGAGGTAAATAAAACAATTCGTGATGCATATGATAACTCAGATGAAATCAATGATTTTCTTGATTGAACCGATCAGAAATTGTAAAGATTAATGCATCATCTATTATTTTTCCAGTGTCAGATCTGAAATTTTAGTTATCATTCTAATAAAATTATAAAAATAGTAATATTTAGTGAGAAGCTATGATTTTATATCATATTCTGCTGATCACACTTGATTAATCAATGGTATATTATCTTTTTACTGATCAATATTACTGGTATGATTACAAGTACAAATGGTAATTGATAATTATTATTGTTCAATGATAGTAATGCGATCGCTTTCTCTAGATTGTACTCAATTAATTTACCATGAATATTATAGGGTAGAGGACTATCAGCATATACTACATTACTATACAACTTTGATAACTCTCTCCTGTCAATGCTCAGTGCAATAGCCTCTCTTACATCTCTATTCTGCAATAATCTATTATTCATATTGAAATAGATCGAAAGAGGTAATTTATTATCCAATACGTTGTAGATCATTCCTTCATTAGTTGATGAATTGATAGATATCTTATAGGGCCATGTATCCTCCCAATAGCTGATATTATTATCCATCATATGAGGTGCGAATTCATCCATTATCTGTTGCCAGAATATCTCAAGTTTAATTGCCTTATTACTGTCATAATAATCAAGTACATCATTTTTATTTGGATAATAATAATCTGATTTGATAATATAACTACCATTATATTCAAAGGCACCAAGTAAACCTGATTGATTGATTAACTGTTTCCACTGAATGCTATCCTCAATTTTATTGTAACTTGATTTGAATAGATTGAAATCTAGAAATGGTGTAAACTCCCATAGATTATTTCTGAATATATCATAGTGTAATGGTCTCAAATCTGCTAATTTGATCAGAGTATCAGTTCTTATATTCTCTGGTGCTATGTATACACTCAATGTATCATTATCTGCAAAAGTTGATGTGACATTGTATCCTAGTAATTCAGGGAATTTGTAATCCTCAGATATATCGAATAATGAATTACTGTATTCAATTGACATTGGTATGTTATATCTATTCTGTATCGCAGTCAAAGATAATGCAAAATCATTTGCATTCAGATTTCTACTGTAATTTATTCCATCAATAGTAACATCTCTCCATGGAACATCTCTGATGAAAAATCTGTATTCATAAGCTCTGACAGCTGGTGTGGTGATATCATTATCAAGGTCTACAAATCCAATATCTCCATCTATAAATTGATATGCAAGTGCAGGATGCGGTTGATATTCATTATCAATGTATAACAATGGATCAGATATCAATTCATCATCAATTCTATTAATAGTTATATCATTATCAATAAATTTCATTCTTATATTATCAAATAAGCTATAATTATAGTTTATATCTGATCTGTATTCTGTAAAACTATTGAATAGAGGAATACTGTACAGTTCCTGCATGAATAGAATATTAAACTCCTCAATGTAATCAATCAACTCATCCAGTTTGAGAAAATTACTACCAATGATTTTATCTTCCATCTTCTTGGAGAAATATTTTCCAGAATTATAAAGTATATCTGCAAGATTGAATGGTTCATATTCATTATCAAATAACCATGATAGAGATGGTATCTCAAGGAAAGGATCAATTTCAAGAGATCCAATGATCATATCAAAATCATTCTCATCTCTTGTGTAGAAAGTATTACTGATCATATCATCTGGAAGATTGAGAGATGTGTAATATACCTCAGATGGGATACCAATCAGTCTCAAACTCTCTCTCACAAATCTTGCAGTGGTAACATATGGTTCTGAATTATTGACATATATCTTCAATGACTCCTCAGCAACTACTGGTGCTGGAATTAATATCAGCAGAATAATCATGTATATAACTCTCATCTTTTATGCCTCCGCATTAATATAATTAATATCATGGGTAAAATCAGACTAGATTTGTATGTGGCATCAAAACTGCCAGATGATTGATAATCTATATCTGAATTTAAGCCCTCACTCTGTGTACTAGTGAGATCAACACCATTCTCATCCAATTCAATACTGAATAGATTGATTGTGTAATCCAATGAACCCTCTATATTATCGAAATATGAATCCATATTCTCATAATCAGTAACAGTATCCACTGCTAACAGTATTCCTGATTTGTGAAATACAAGTACATCAAATGATATCTCCTCAATGTAGTATATATCCCTATTTACAGCATGAATTGATACACTATCCCTGATAAGGATAAATCCTGCTTGACTGCTATAACTGTCTGCATACTGAAGTGATAATGAACCATATGAATTATACTCGATAATTCCAGCTAATCCATCTTCAAATACAATTGCAGCAGTTATATTGCTATCAAAGTTATGTTTCTGAGTAAGTCCACTATTTGTTTGATAGGCAAGTTTCTGTGAGATCACCCTATCATCAGTATTATCTATGAATTCTATATTATTCCTCACCATGGATGGGTTAAAATTTGGTCTGTCATTCACATAAATGATTACAGTATCATAAACAATACTCAATCCAGTATATACCATTGAGACCATATTTCTACCCTCTGTAAGTATGATCGATGTTATCAGAGTATTATTCTCATATCTCAACTCCCTGACCTTATCAATCTGATCATTCACAATAATAAACAGGTCTCCCATTATTTTTCTTGAGACCAACGTCCCATTTGGTACAAATACATCATATCCTGAGAATGAATAGTAAAGATCCACTATATTCAGAGCTTTACCATCGAACCAGTAATAATTGTCTAGTTGATTATATTCTCCAGATATACCTTTTATATCTACTGAGAACTCAGATTGAGCATGGACACTATTAGTTTGGAATATCAATAATAAAAATATGAATATTAAATATCTCATACAGTATTATATACTTTTTTCGTTTATAA
Source organism: archaeon (assembly GCA_024280435.1). Classification (GTDB taxonomy): domain Archaea; phylum Asgardarchaeota; class Heimdallarchaeia; order Heimdallarchaeales; family Kariarchaeaceae; genus JAJRQD01. The sequence continues at coordinate 26,260 of JAJRQD010000024.1, forward strand.
ATGAAAATTATCTGGATAAACTATCTATGCGGCTACTTTTTTCTTGCTCTTTATCTTCTTCTTTGGCAAATCTTTTTTGGTTCCATATAACCAATTTCTGAACTTGCTAACCTTCTCATTTCTATCTGTGATATCATCCTCCAGTGGTTCTAGTATATTACCCTGGGAGTCCACACACATATATCCTTTCTCCGCAATTAATTTAGCATGGGTAGATACTTCATCCAGAGCAAGTGGATCTGCAATACCCATGGGACCAATCAGATAGAACCCCTTATTCTCACCCACAAATCCAGAATCCACTACTTTAGCTCTACCAGCTTTCAATGAATGGTTCAGCTTGTCTAGGCCGTTACTACTTTTTTCCTTACTGTTTGGTTTGTCCAGTAATATCCTGATGTCTGATGCATGTGCTATCACTGCACCACCCTGAGCATCACTATCTGGCTGTCCCATTTTGGCAATATTAGATCTGATGTGATTTGTATAGATTGTAACAAGATTATTTATCTCTGCCAGCTGTTTCAACTTATCCAGTACTCTTTTCAGATGTTTTTGCCTTGGTTGTAGATTGGATAATTCCTGTCCTCCAACTGGATACTGCGTCTTCAGTGGATCCATAATACTATCAATGATTATCACACCAATATTTTTTTCCTTGATTTTCTGACCAATCTCTTTCAGTGCAGTCTCTACCTCATCAAAATTACTGGCCCTTGCATAAAGGAATTTATTTTTTATCGTGCTGATATCTACACCCCAGTATCGTGCCATTCTTTTGAATCTTCTCAATTCAAATGCACCTTCACTATCAATATATGCAACTCCTTTTTCCCAACCACCTTTATCTTTGGGTCTTAGAGCCATACAAGCTGCTGTGTAACATATCTGTGACTTACCAGTTGAAGCACCTCCATACAGCTCAGTCATTGTCTTTGATCTGAAACCAATATTGCCATCAGAGTATGTTAGCATCATATCCAATGATGAAGAACCAGTTGGTAGATATTTGAATGTACTCTCTCGTTGTACCAATCTTTCCTCATCCATCAGTAGATTTCCTTTTCTCAGTAATCTGGATGCATGATCCACAATATAGGGTGCCTTCTTATCAGATATACCATCTATTTTCTCTACTTCCGGTAAATACATCCCAAACAGTTGTTCAGGTCTATCAATTCCAGCTCCCCTCAATGCATTGATCATTTTGGTTATTGGACCCGCAGTGGTTGCTGCACCGGATTCTTTGAGAAATTCCTCCATTGATGGGTTTGCATTGTATATAACTCCATCAATCTCGAATGTTTCTTCTTGTTTTGTTGTTGACATTTGTTAAATTCAATATTCTACTATTAGTTTATAAATAAAAATGCAGATAGCTATTTTAAGTTTGCAAGTTCTGTATATCCATCATAAAAATCATTAATATCATTAATCAATTTATTTTTTACTGTATATTTCCTCAATCCCAGTGCCTTGAATAGATATCTCTCTGCTCTGTAATCAAGTATTATCATGGCACCCCTATCCTTTCCAGTTCTTGTGGATCTACCAAAAGCCTGCTGTACCATCATTGATAGAGGAATATTCTGCTCAAATTGCTTGACTGCTGCTTTGCTTCCACTTGCCATGGTTCTGGCTTTTTTTAGTATCAGACTATCCTTAGATGGAGGAATAAAAGGTAAACCTGCAAAAATAGTCATTGAGATAAGAGATTGTTTGTTGTAAACAACTTCTACACCCTCTGATAACTTACCATTTGATACTGCCACTATTATCTTTTTATGATTAATTCCAAGGGATTTGATTATTGTCTCGGTATCTATCTTTCTATCCTCGAGAACAAGTCTGGATTGTGCCTCTCCATTGATTATAGCCAATTCACCAATCCAGTTCTCACTCTCATACTCTTTTAGATAGTCAAATAATTCCTTCTGAAATGTATAAGATGGGCATATCAACAGTACATGTCTAGGTGATGCATTGAATAACTCTACAATCATTCTCACCATTTTTTTGTACAGTGATGGTTTTCTCCTCCTGTATGCAGATGTAAGACCATCAGCCATCAGAAAACAGGCAAATCTGTTATTATTCTCTTTTCCCCTTGTTTGTAATATTTCTGCTGCCAGTGCAAATAATTTCCTGAATTCAGATATAGGATCAAAAGTACCCGATTGGAAAATTGTGAAGGATGCATCATTGAATACCTGTAATATTTTGGATGGTGTGGCCTGTATAATAATTAATCTATCTCTTTTTACAAGTATAAATCCAGAATGTCTCGCCTGTACAAATGATAATAATCTGATAATCTCAGGTCTTGCAAGCTCTCTAAGAGATATTTTCCTTCTCTCCCTTTCCTCTCTTGGCATATCTGAAATCATAGCAGATATATTATTCCAATCCTCATCATATGCAATCTTATCTGCTGATATTTTAGAAGGATTTTCCATTCTCTCAATCATAGATGACAGTATTTTCCTTCTACCCAGTACGGTGATTGCAAATTCAATATCCTCCTTCAATAATTCGATTGCAGATGGTTTTTCCAGATTATGTGCCTCATCTATCATGAATAATGTATCTTTCAATTTCACTCTCATATGTTTCAATAAATTAGAGAATAAAGGTTCACGAATATATGGATAGGTAGCAACCACAATAGTCGCATCTTGAAGTATAGATCTTTGTTCATAATATCCACATCTTGATTGTCCATCATATATTGAATATATTTTCTTAATTGATGGAGTACGTAACATACCCTGAGCTGCTATTGAGAAATTCATCTTCTCAAGTATCCAACGTGGTCTTTTTCTCCTGGCAAAGGGATCAGGTAATAATTTACATTTGGTTGATTTGCACAGAATATTCACTCCAGATGATGGGAAATCCTCTTTTTGCTGTAATCTTGGTAGTATTTTGCATAGTCTGGATTTTCCCAGCAAAGGCATTATACGTGGAGTATCTATATTTTTTATCTTATCATATCCTCCCACGATTCTTGCCCATTCTCTGAGTACAGGTTCCATCTGAGAGATGGTTCTTGTGAAAATTATTATCTTCTGATTTGGCTTGCGTCTTGCCATCAGTGCAGATAGAGATGCCGCAGTCTTGCCAGAGCCTGTAGAGGAATTGATCATCAGAATATTATGATCAATCATCTGAGCACATTTTCTGATTATCTGTAGCTGTTGTTGATTAGGCTCCTCATATGGGAAAATATCAAGTGAATGTGCCAGCAGCTCATTGTAATCCATATTGTATAATATCCTGTAATATTATATAAAAGAAAATAGCAATTTCTGTTTATAAATAAACGAATAATTATACTAACTATGTACACAAGCTGTATTCACAAATTAAATAAAAGTAACCTCTCGAAAATATATGAATTGGATTAATAATGTATTTGTGGTAGAAATTATATGGAATGATAAATTTCATTCTACAACTGTTGAATGAATCCAAATCAAAAATCAGCTGCTAAATAAGTGGATTATAAGAAAGAGAACTTTTTGTACGGTTGTGTCGGATTTTCTGTAAATCAGTTTAATATTGCTTATTTTCAGTTAATTTCTTTACATTTCTTCATTTCATAGCTGATATTTTATACTTTCAGCTAATTTAAAACTCTATTTTATTTGGTTTTACATAATTTCCGA
>JAJRQD010000320.1 GCA_024280435.1 archaeon
AATAATGCCATGGAGAGATTATTAAGACTCGATCATGATGCAACTCTTAGGCAGGTGAAATCTATTTTCTGGAAAGAGGATGTCAAAAAATACTGGAAATATGTAAAAGTACCCGCACTTATTTTAGTTGGTAAGAATGACCCTCTTGTAAGCTACGAGGATTCAATTGATCCATTCAATCGGCTACCCTATCCAATCTGGTATGAATTAGATGCCCCTGACCATCTATTGCTTGATACTAATAAAAAAATAATATCTGAGATAATACCTGAATTCTCAAAAGATCCATGGGCGTTCTATGAGAAACATAAACATATGAAACCTAAAATAAGCTAATTTATCAAAGAAACAATTCAGATTATTAGTATTCAGACAAAAATGCTATATAATTTGGAAGCTTACCCTAACTTGTAAAATGGATTTCTCAATAATTGTTCTTGATGATGAAATTATGATCGGAAAAACTGTTGGACGAGTACTCTCTGAGAATAAAATCTATGTCACCACCAAAATAGATGATATGAGAACATACATGGAGAATAATGAGGTATCTCTACTAATCATAGACTATGAACTTCATCAGGAACTAACCGGTATCGAAGTGGCATCTGAGATGAAGCATCTTTATCCATTATTACAGATAATATTGTTCACTGGCAATACTGATTACACTATAATTAAAGACGCATTGAATTCGGGTGCCATTTCATCATTCATGAACAAGCCAATCAGCTCAAAAGAATTGAAAAAACTAGTTGATGAGAACAAAAAAATATGGGAGAGTAACCAGGAACAATTGCAGAATACACTTGATAAAATAAAATCTGGAATGATTTCAGATCTAGATTTTAGTCAGTTTGGTAATCAACTACCAATACTGAACTTACTTGTGAAAGAGAGTATAAAAATAAAGGATAGTCATTCATCACAGTTAATTGGTGCAAGTATATCTAAAGATGGTGTGAAAATATTTCAGGAATTTACCAAGAATGAGATGGTAATACATGATGATATGCTATTCATGGGCTTCATCGCAACAGTTAATAAAATGGCACAGAGGATGTTTCTGAACAGTAAAAAAACTATCAATGTGGTTAATCTCAAATCAATTGATCTTATAAATCAGCAGATTGATAATACATCATACACTGTATTCATGACCAAGTATAATAATAACAAAGCATTCAATGAAATGATATCAAATCTGGTAAATGATTTACATAATAAGTTGATTAGTTCATCATTTGAGGTATCTGAACAGATACATAGCGAGATTATGATGTTTCTGGAAAAATTCAATAACAGTCTGGTATCATTTTAATTATAGTAAAATAATATCTTCAAAAGAAAATAGTTACTACAATCTATAATTTTAGAAATAGATGGTGGGTATTCTTGTTAATATTTTTATACTAGTTTGATAAAATATGTAATACATATCATGGACAATCAAAATGCAATTCTAGTTGTTGATTACGATCATGCTTTTATTGATAAGATTAGATTGTTATTACCAGATAAAAAAGTGATACATGCTGAGAATTATATCACAGCATACCAATATCTTGATACTGCCCGTATATCTCTGATGATCCTGGAGTATAATCTATATACCTACCATACAGGACTTGAAATTGCAATAAATGTGAAACAGAACTTTCCATTGATTAAAATTATTCTTACATCACACCATATGAGCTTTGAACTTATCAAAGCATCCATCAACTCAAATTCTGTCGATAGTTTCATCAATAAACCTGTGAATGATGAGGAATTCATAGATATTGTGAATATGACATTTAAACAGATAGAGCAGAGGAACAAAAAAATGGAGCTAGTGATTGAGAAACTGATTAATAAAGATACAGTGGAGGAGGAATTGATATCAGATATTGGAGGAGAGATTAATCTATTGAATGTACTTTACTCAGAAAGCATCAACAAACAGGCTGCAATGCAGAATGGAGTACTGGGAATTGTTATATTCAAGAATTCAAGTATATATATCCAGAAATACATATATATGGAGAATAGAATTGAGAATGAATATTTATTTGCAGGATTTATAGAATCACTGATTAAATTTGCATTGAACTTCAACAAAAACTCAAATGCACATGAGATCTCTATTGGAGATACTAAAGTAAAGATATATCATTCAGGAGAGTTCATATACTCATTATTCATGACTGGAAATAAAAAAACTGGAGATGATAACAAAATCAAGGAATTTATTGAACTACTTGACAGAAAAATCAGAGTGCTGAGTAATGATGCAATGTATGAATCACTTGATTTCATGCTTGTAAATCTGAATGATCAGTTACACAAATAATTTTATTTTTATTTAGCCATGAAAAAAGACCACTACCTGTCGATTGATAGAAACTGCCTGAAGCAATGATGACCATTCTTATAAAATATAAAAAATATTAGTGAATAAGTGAGAACATATATTCTTCGTGTAATTTCAATCAAAATAACACTTGTTATTTACTCCTATTTCTTAGCCATTGAACTAGCAGAATTAAACTTGTAATATCAAAAATAATTGTAGGATAGGCAGTCCATGAATGGTCATCAAAATAATTCCAAATATCATCAGTAGTTGCATTTGATTTTGGTAGGAAAGATAAAGATAGGAATAGATCATATAGTTGAACAATAAAAAGTGCTATCACACCGGACCTGTACTTCCATGATTCATCAGTGATCCAGTATTTACTCATATATATCCCAATCATTATTGCAATAGGTGCATATATGTAGATTGTATAACCTGGATCTGCTTGAAAGAATACTAGATTGTATACTTGCACTATTGCCATGATATACATTGATAGTTCACCACTCTTTTGTTTTGACTTCAGTTTGGTGTAGGCATCCTTGAGAAATTGTGTGCTATCATTTTTTTTATCTTTTTGTTCCACAAAGTCACAGTGTCTTACTATCTAATAATTATTTTCATTCTCAAAGTGTAATTTATAGCTTAATTCTCAGATTCTAACCAATTTGAAATTACTTTCCAGTATTTTTCGGGAAGATCTACCATGGGGAAATGTCCGGATTTGAAAAAATGTAACTTTGCATGCGGTATATCAATATTTATCTTCTTTACCTCATCAATTGGCCATACATCATAAGCCCCACCAAGAATAAGAGTTGGTTTATCCACTTTTCTGATCTGTTCCCTGATATTGTATTTTGGTATCTCATAGTGTGATATCATCACATAAGGCTCACTTGCAATTTTGTGAGCTGTATCCAGTAATTGATTTGCCTTTTCCTGATCTTTTGGATGGAAATGGGTGGATAAAGACTGTGTGAACCTCATTCTGATGGATTTATCATCGGTTTTTCTAGCCACCCTCTCAAGTGCATCTTTCACCATATGACTGTACTGGGACCTTATATTCCAAGCCATCTGATTCCTGTATGATGCACTGACAGCAGTATTTGATACTATCATTCTTTCTATTTTTTTGGTATGAGATATAGCATAGAGCATTGCAATAAATCCTCCAATACCATGTCCATAGATTATTACTTTATCAATTTCAAGGTACTCTCGTAAATCCTCAATATTCTTGACAAAATTACTGAAATTTATATCCTCATAGTCAACTTCCTCAGATTGACCATGAGATGGAAGATCAATCAAATATACTGTATTTTTCAGGTTTATATTTGAATTGAACAGATATCTACTATCCAGAGGAGTTGTATGAATCATAAAAATTGGTGTTAATCTCTCATCTCCATCCAGTTTTTCATAGAATAGTTTCATTGATTTATCGATTAAGCTATTATTTAAAAATCTAAAAGTATTTGCTATTTGTTTTTCATTGATTTGATAGCAATATTATAATTAACACCATCAATATTTCAAATCTAATATATTAATATAGAATATATAGTAAATTACATATATTAACAAAAAAAAAGTACCAGAATATAACTCTGATACTTAAAATGGAAAACTCTATTTATTATTTGCTTGCTTCAGCTGCTTCAGCCTCGACTTTTGCCATATCAAGTTCTTTTAGCTGATCAATGATATTCTGGAATTGTGCTTTTGGATATGCACCTACGAATCTTCCTACTGGCTTACCCTCTTTGAATGCCCAGAAGGTTGGAA
>JAJRQD010000321.1 GCA_024280435.1 archaeon
ATTTAAAGACTCAAAATATACTTGGAGTTCATCTCAATTACAAAAATTGTTAGATCATTTACAAGATCTATGGGACTACTTAGAAAAATTTCATTATTATTTTGACGATAAAGTCTTGAATTTTATTAATAAAGATACCAGGCGAAGTTCTAAAACTTCGATTGTATTTTTATTGGAAAGGGATGTATGGGCAACTGATGAAGTTTATGGAGATTATCTGATTGAAAAGATAAATAATTCTATTGAAATCAGTTATTACAGAAGAAAAGAAAAAAGGAATACGTTTACTCTTACAGATGTAAATGATAAAGATATAGAAAAGTGGATAATTAAAAATGCAAGAGAACAGATTATTAATTCATTTAACTACAAATGGACCCTTCTCTTAACAGAAATTGACACATGTGCCAATGGATTACATTTAAGAGTTCCAAAGGATCCTATTTCAAATGAAGAATTAGGTATTCAAATATTGAATATCAAAGAATTAATTAAGATTAATCCTATTGCTGCATTGCTCTCCTTGGGAAGAGTTGCTGAATTATGGTGTATAATTTCTTTAAACCAAAGTGAGCGAAGTAGATATCAAAATTATATTCAGGATATGAAACAAGCAGGTTTGATATCTGATCATGAGGGGCGGTTGTTAAATACCATTAGGATTCATTATAATTCAATAAAACATAAGGCAAATTATGAATTTGAAGTGGATGAAATAAAAGATCTGTATAGCAACTTTTGTGTTTTGATAGGGATGAAATTTGATTAAAATATTAATAAATCAGTTAACTCGCATAATTTGCAATATTGACATGTAACAGAGGTAAAGTTTTGAGTGGGAAGTTCATCAATATTTGAAATTGTTCTAGCTTTTGAATATGATGATGAAATTTTATCTAATAAATCAATATTTGATTGATGACTTATAATTTTAATTTCATTATATTGTGGTTTACTATACCATATCTCAAGAGATATCTTTTGATTTGGAAAAGATTTTTCTAAAATATCTCCATATAATTTTAATTGATATTCATCTTCTTGTTTGGGTTTACCTGTTTTATATTCTATTATCCTTAATCCACCATTTTGAGAAAATGCAACTAAATCCACTTTACCCTTTATTTGAAAATTACCATTAATTCTATGAATGAGAGTAAATTCATCATTGATAACTAATGAAATTATTTTATTTTCATCATTTAATATAATTAAACTTTGGGCTAATTTTGCTAGATTTTGAATTTGAGCTGTAATTATATCAAAACTAGAGGAAAAATCATATCGATAGTTTTTCCACGGTCCAAAGTTTGACATCCAAATTTTTTTTAGATTTTCCAATTCTAATTCCATAGTTAGTAAAATTGATTCATAGATACTTTTTCTTTTTCTATAATAGAAAAATTCGATATTGCTAAAATTCTTTAAAAAAGTTCTCTGTAGTATTAAATGAAGGAAGTTTCCAGCATACAGATATTTATTTGGTGTAAATGGAGGTTTAATATCCTGTTCTGCGAATAATATTTGTAATATAGTTCTTCGTTCACAATTAAATTCTGTTACACTTGTAACTCCAAGTCTTATTGATCGTATCATTGGTTTAAACCTCCGACTAATATTGATTCAGATGACGATTGCAAAGCTAGACTTAAACAAAATGGAAGCTTAGGTTTTGATAAACTATAGGGATTAGTGAACGTTTGATTAAAAATATCTGAACTGATTTCATACAAACCATGTATTCCTTTAATTTTTTCTACAATAATGGGTTTAGGGATTCCATCAAATATATCATTTGGATACCCATTTGTCATGATTAATGATTTACTATCATTTAAATTGATACTCAATCCATCAATTGGTTTTGGGATACTATCAATCTCACCATAAAATACAGAATTAGAGGCATAAATATGTGTTAAACAGAAATCAAATTCTGATAATAATTTTAATGTAGGTAATAATTGTCTTTCGGATATCTCTAGAAGAAAATGTTCAGTGGGAGGGAAGTTTAATAATCGATTAAGAAAATTAATTACTATGGTTTCATCAATAACTTGTTTCTCTCGATCATTATATAATATTCTAGTTTCCAAATTTACCTTACCACTAGTAATACTTACCCCAGATAATATCATCCATTCACCTGCAAAATATGGAGTTAAATGAATAGCAACAGTATTTTGATGACAATCTGTAATTACAGAATTTTGATAAAATGTCTGTGTATATCTAAATCTTAGAGCTAACCAAACTAATTTAACAATTCGATCCCAATTCTCAGATAAAATTGTTTTGAACCTTATAACCTTATTTGGCATTTTCAATTGATTTTTTAAATTGGAATAAATAAATCCAGTCCCCTCAATTGTATCATTAATACATATAATAACAGCTTCAACATCATCTATATTTTCAATATTTATTGTTTTGAATTCTTTCAAAATAATTGTTATCCCACTTATTTTTTCAAAGTACTCAATGAATTCATAAATTTTTCCTGGAATTTTACCATTTGAGGTGTTATCAAGTAAAACTAATATTTCATGAACAAAATTATCAAATAAAAAGTTATTTTCCAATATATCAATAAGAGGAATGGAAGGTGATGTTTCAATTAAATGTGATTTAATTTTCAAAGAAGGAATTTTATATTGAACAACCTGGAATTCGCTCAATGAAAGAAATTCTATTTCCTTGAATTTATTTAGTTTTATTAATGAATCAATATGCTTAAATCTAGATAATGACGATTGATAATTACGATGAAGTTTTTTAATTTCTTCATTTATTTTCTTAGGGATTAATTTTTTAGATGTTAAATTAAATGTTTCTTCAGATATTTCAAATCTTGGATCATAAAATATTATTATTTCACCGTCTTTAATTTCATGAGATTCAAACCTCTCAGCTTCAAAAATGGAATATTTTAATTCTTGATTAAATTGTTTCTCAACATGCTGTTTTCTTGGATTTATTCTTTGACTAGCTACTCCTTTAGTTTTACCAATGAAAGATAAAATCTCACTAGGTCTTTTGTAACCATAACTTGAAAGTAGTAAATACATTGCAGTTTGTGCATAAATATCTAATGTATCAATTTTTAAGTCATCTATTATTTCTTCTTCCATAACAGTAACTGGAAGAGAAGCTATTTCTAATATTTTAGGAAATGATTGAGAATAAATATAGAGTTCATCATCGTATTTATTAATCGTAAATGGGGTTTCTGATAAAAAATCTCCATTTTTTATTGAAGATACTAGATAATCAAAATCATAATTATATTGAAAAGTAATTTTATATTTCTTTAATAAATTGGTCTGAATTTTAGCTTTCCAGCCTAGAACATTTGATTTCATATAAACCACGACCTTTTAAATGAAAAACTTTTCATATCTTTTGGAATTTTACTCATACCTCTACTAGCAGTATGAATAGGAACTGGTAATTTTGTTTCTATTCTATCCCATCCAGTATAACATTGACATAACTGATAAATCTTCTTTATTGATTTTTCAAATTTATCTTCATCACATTTAACATTTCTAATAATTATTGGATTTTGTGTTCCAGCATTACCCTGTGTTGATACTAACCCTACTTCAGTTCTGGATAACCAATAAAAAGCCCCATTATTAGGTCTGAATATCCTGTTATTATCATTTTTAGAGTATATTCTTAGTGGAGAAGAAGAAATTATTTCGATTATGGAATATTTCAAATTAAGTTTTCTAAGACTATTTTCAATATCTAGTAACTCTTTATCCAATATTTTCCCATTTTTGATCAAAATAATTTCTTTTGTTTTATCAAATAATTCTTGAAATGCCAACTCTAAATTCTGTTGACGGTACTCTGTTTTTGTAGAAATATAATATCCACCTGTAAATTTACCTGAATCATAATAAGATGTCAATAATGCCCTATACTGAGAAGTTTCGTGTGATATATTTTGAGACTGTAATCCTATAAATTTAACTAATTTATCTTCATTGACGTTTAATAACCACGCCATTAAACCTATTTTAGCAATAATACCCAAGTATATATTTTTAAAATAACCATTTTGTTTTGCCTCAAATTTCTTTTTATAATTGTCATAATTTATCCCCTGATGAGATAATTCATTTTTAATTAATTTTATCTGTACTAAATCTTTGAATTCATGATTTGGTATGTCATTAGATGAATGAACAATAATAATACAGCTATTTTCTTCGTTACATTTTGCAATAAAATCATTTAAAGAAACTTCGTCTATTATTTTGTACATTTTTGAAATTACTATTTCAGAATCGATGAATTGCTTTAATACAATAATTTCTTTTTTAGTTTCAAGAAATGGTTTTTTAAGTAATTCTTTTTCTAATTGGTTGTAATCTCGAAATACTACAAAATAAATTTTCAGTTTAGAAGGTACTGTATCATACAAACCATAATTCTCAATATCAATTGTGGGATATTCTGACTTGTAGGAGTTACCTATAACGTAATTATTTGATTCGAAAATTCCGGAATTATATGAATTCCATGAATAATTTTTTCTATCTGGATTTAGAACAATTGAACCGATTGATAATTGCCCAATATATCGCATATAGTTATAAGAACGCTGATATCTTTTTGGAGGATTTGGACGTATTTGCTTCATTAATGCACCCCGATCATGATAACTTAATTGTACAAAAGTTGGTTGTTCACGGATTCTTTCTAATGGATAAGAATAGTATTTATTATTCTCATCATGATAAATAGAAAGAACTACAGGAGGTTCGTCCTTTAAAAAATCTGCAAGTACGGGTGTTCTTGGACAGATATGTCTTAATTCATGAAATTGTTTTAAATTAATTTCCTCAATCTTAATTTCAGATGGTTTTTTATCAATGAGACTTTTCAATTTAATTGATCTACCAGTCCCTGCATATCTACAATTTGAAAAAGGATCTTTTTTTTCTGGACATTGACTAATTGGACAAGTATCAACATAATATCTATTTTGATTGATTGTTATACTAGTTCTCGCATATTTATCTCTCAATGATTCCGATGAATGAAATTTATATTTTAGGTCTACCATTACACCTACTTCTCCATTTTCCAATATTATTGGACTATATTGAAAACCTGGAAAAACATTTATTTTTCCAAATCCATCTATAATTTCAGGACTTGAAACTTCAAATATTGAATTGTAGGTTTCTTGAATCTTCCATAATTTATTACTATGATGTAAATTTACAGCTATTGCATCACCTATAATTCTTTTTATTATATCTATTTCCTTTTTGTTAGTTACTGAAATTAATCTGCTTTCAGGTGGTTGTAATTTTCGTTCTAAATCCTTTTCAAAATTATCTTCTAACTTTTCAGTAGATATAATTATATCATTGAATTGAATAATTACTTTTTTTCTATTGTTTGGAACTTTTTTTAAATTAAGTAATATATCACCCAATCTTCGAAAATCTAACTTTGTTTTTTGTTTGTATTCAAAGATAGTTATTTTATTTTTGAGTGGCTTATTCTCAAATTTTAAAATGTTGGTTATTATTTTCATAAATTTACCTCACTATTTTCTAATAATTCATAAGAGTTAATAATCGCAATATCAATTTTTAAAATTTCAGATAGTACTTTTTTACATGCAGAATGCATCATGAAAAAACCTGTACTCAATCCAGTCTTCATTAATTCATATTTTGCTGTCTGTAATAAAATATCATTTTCAATTAATTCTGGATGAACTTGAGTTGAAAAATGAACAGATATTCTAAAATCACCATTATCTTCTAAATATAAAATTGAAGTAATCCCTTCTTTTTTCCATGTACATTTTAGAGAAAAATCATCCAAGACTCTAGATACAAATTTTTCTAATTTATTAAATTCAGATTTGATATTATCTATTGGTAATAATTTTGACGATTTCAATAAATAATTCCCCATAACTCTAAGGTGCCACTTTGAATTAAATTCCTCTTGTTTGTAAATTGTTGATATTTCATTAAAGTGATATAGTCCAGTTGTTTCATCAAATGTTACCTGATTCCTTTGAATTAATTTATTTAAAGCAACTTTAGCTTCTTCATTCGGAATATGATCTAGATACAGATTTACATCTATTGCATTTTTCCAAATAAATTTTGTTATTTCAGATTCTTTAGAGTCTCCAAATGCTTTTAGAAATTCGATAATCATATTTTCAATTAGATCATCTATTGAATCTTCAGATGTCACATTTATCACCCAATAATCTCCTCTAATTTACTCTTAAGTTCAATTGGATTAGTCACTATTATTTCTTCCTTAAATCTTAGATGTGTTATGTCATATTTTTGACTAGAATTTATTGATATAATTATATGATTGATGTCATTGCTATATTTTATGTGATGATTAATATCATTTATCTCATCATTAAGTAATATTGAATTAATTATCCATAATCCAAGTCTTAAATTATTCACTTCAATATAAATTGGTATGATGTATTCCTCTTGCTTTGAATTGAATAATTTTAATTCTTTTCGCATTAAATAAGGTTTAATTTCATCAATAACTTTTAAATAATCTTCACCTAAATTATCAATAATATATTGATGATCATTTATAAAGGCGGGTATCCCAGTATGATTTTCAAAATCAGTAGCTGTATAATTTACTCTAATTTTAGAGCTTGACCTAGAACTAATTTTTTCAATAATTTTATTAATTATTATATCTGGGTCTAGAGTGATAATTTTGCATTTGGACAATTCATTAATACACTGTGTTTTTATTTTATCAAAAGGAAATTCTGGAGTATTAGGTGCAAAATAATTCCATATAAATTCTGTATTCTTGAATAATGTTATTATCGAATTTAGATCACTATCAGAGCAATCAAACCATGATTTTATTTCATTCATTTCATTTTGTGTGATTCTTGATTTGATAAGATTACTTTGAATTTGTAATAATTCAGTAATCTGTTTATTCCAACCTGCTTGTGTTGTAAAGCGAAATTTAACTTCCTTTTGACCACTAACCTTTTTATATTCTTCTAGATACTTTTTTAAAATTGGTTTTAATTGGTTTTTTGTCCATACAGAATGCTCTTTTTTTTTAACTTGTTCAAGAAGGATATAATTTTCATAATTAATATTTATATCTTCTAGCTCATCATTTTTAGATTCAAATTCAATTGAGATAATATGTTCCTCATTAATAAATTCAAGGACTCTTAGGACTCCAACCATATTTTGGTAATTAATACCATAATTTGTATCAATTCCATCTGGCATAATTTCTATTTAATAATTGATTATAATAATTCAGAGTTATTGATATAAACTAATTCTAATTTCCAAAATTTTATAAATATCTTTGGTGTATTATAAATGACTTTTGACCAATTCAGTCGTTGTTTCTCCTTTATTTCCCTATCTGGGATACTTTTGATCAGTGTAATCATCATATTACTTTTCATCTTTTGCTATACACCATCCTTGAATTTCAGATATAGAAATTCGGCCAACCCAAACTTGGTTCTAGTCATGATCTTTCCAAATATAATTACCTTGAAACCACAGTTATTTTTTTACTTTCTTCTTTAATTCATAATTAATCCCACTTTCCGCAGATAAAAACTTAAAAAATGAATATTTTCCAAATGTACAATTAGTTATGTAGCTATTTCTTCCATGAAATTGTCACTTCCACATTATCTCCACTATCTGAATACATTTGTTCATACTCAGGTCCCATCAATCTGATAGCTTGGAGTGTTTCAGGTCTTATATTTTTTATTTTTTCATCTACAATCTCATCTTTATATGAAATACAATGCAAATGAATGTCCTCCATTGCAAGGAGGACACGCTTCAGTGTTGGACTTTTCGTGGCTTTTCTGTATCCATCAATGTATAGTTCGTCACTCTGTTTAAATGAGTGCCTTATTTTCTTCTCTAGAATACTGTAAACCAGTGAAGAAATACCCATGAGCATTACCATGCTCATGATTCTGTGTTCATTTTTCAAATAGATCCCATCTACAAAGAACATTGGACCCTTGATAAATCTAAAACCTCTCTCAACTTTTTGCTGGTCTTTGTATGCAATCAAACATTCTTCATCTGATATTTCGTTCATAATATTTGTTGCAATAATGAAGC
>JAJRQD010000322.1 GCA_024280435.1 archaeon
AGTAGCCAACCAAGATGGTAATTATCTGCAATTAATTTCTTTGCATCCTTTTCTGTCTTGAAATTACCCGGTAATAATTGTACACGTTTGTATGATTTAAACAGTGTGTCTCTACTAATTTCAACAAAATCAATATCCATACTTCTCATTCTCATTTATCATTTAAATTTCTTTTTCTATAATTATGCAATCAAAATACACCAATATTTTGTATCGAATTATAATCCTGTTTTACAAATTTAAAGTAGTGAATCTCACACCCGGGTGATGTCATCTACTCCATTGAATGTGTTTTAATACTAAGGGGCTACTTTTATCATGAGCTAGGAGTTTTTAGTTTCTTTTTGATGATGGTTTTTATCCCACCAAAAGAGGTACTCAAACCTAGCAGTACCAGTACGAAATCCACATTATTCTTGTCAATATCAAGCAGCACTGTTTTCATACCAACAAGGTCATCCAGCATGACTACTTTGATCTGATACTGTCCCTCACCTTCCAATGCTTTTGATATCTGAGGGTTACTGTTGTAATAATCCTCAACACTACTGATCATATTGCCATCAAGATAGATTTCTATCAGTATATGCATTCTCGTATTGATTATCAGCTTTGTCTGATTATCTCGGATTGTTAGAGTGATAATTAGCATATCATTCTCCTGAGTGACTTGAATTGTTATCTCAACCATACGTGCCTTAACAGTGAATGTATCCTCAATATTCTTGTCGATAAGATTTGCATGTTTTCGTGTGACGACGATTTTATGCTCTCCGGCATCAAGGTACATGAAGAATTCAATTTGAATATCCTTGAATTCTCCTGCCAATTTTCCATCGATATATACCAGATAAACTCCGGGATATTTATCTTCAACAGTTATTACCACATTATCACCACTGTAAATATCATCAACTGATATTGAGAAATCTATATTTCCCCTCACAATACTGAAGTCAAGTAATTTTTCAACGTTCTGTGTCAAAAATTCATTTGAGAATACCATTACATCAATTGTGAATTTATCACCGGGAAAGCCATTTACTTCCAGATAAATCAGCCCATTACTATCTGTACTGTAAGTATTTGTGATACCATCTATTTTTATACTTACTAGAACATTATTAATTGCTAGATCATTATAACTTATCAGCACTGTTATATTGGATCCGTAGCCAATTTCCTCATCAATGTGTATATCAACCGTATCTATTTTCTCATGGCCTATAATTATCTCAAGTGTTTCTGCCGTGTATAGATCATTAGAGAATGATAATACTAATTTGTAATCACCAACTATGCTTGGAATTGTAATGTTACCAGAAGTATCAACAACACCCTTCAGATTAGTACCAACTATATTCCAGAGTATCTCACCCTCAATATCTATTGACATATATATTATGTAACCATTGCTTACTCCAAGATCATAGATTGTGTATGATATATCTTTCTCACCGGGTAATACTCTGTAAACTAGATCTGATTTGGATGACATGTAATATCCAGATTGTTCACTAATAATTCTAAGTTCATACAGACCTGGTAACAGTTCGGGTAATTCAATTGATACAGAGCCATCAACAACAATTCCCTCAATTAATAATCTGTATTCCCCATCTTCAAAAATATAGATTGAGATCAGTACATCATTCAAATTCACAGTAGCAGAGCTCAATTCTACATAAATAGAGTTGCTTATTCCATAGTATCCAGAATTTGCAGATACTTTCATATCAGTTGCAACAAGTACCTTGGTGGTTACAGATATACTAACTGAATTGTAACGAGAAGTTGCCAGCAGTTTATATGTGAAATTATAGCTACCAAGTGTCTGTGCATCAAATATAAATGTTGCAAGATTATTAATAATATCAGAACTACTATAGAATTCACCATCAATATATAGTAATAACTTGCTTCCAATAATACTGAAATCACTATTCAATGTTACATTGACATTTATCTCAGTAAGCGTATCTAATTCCACATCAATATCCTGTGCAGTTATTATTGGATTTGCCCTTGATATCTGTATATCTACTATCCATTCTTTGTATCTGTACCAGCCCTGCTGTAGTAAAATAAATTGTATCTGATAATCTCCGGGCATAAGATCAAGAGTTAGGGTAAGATTTATCAGGCCATTATCTGTTGTGATAAATCCATCATATCCAGAGATATAGTAGTAAATACTGTATCCATCAAGTGGGGTATCTCCGAAAATATCATTGATATATATAATATTGGGATACTCTGTGAAGATTGATGGTGAGGAGATATTTGCAGTCTGCAATATTATTGTATCCTCGACAGTTGATGATCTGTAATTATTAGTTCCTATGAATGTTATTCTGAATATTGTATCTTTTGATATAGAGATCTCAAAATATCCTAAGCCAGTATTATTTCCAATCAATACCCATTGATTATTATCATAAGTATAGAGATTAAACACCTCTGTATTATTGATAATATTCGCATTGTTATCATACAGGTAATAATAAATTCTAAGCACACCATTACTATCAGATAATTCATATTCCATATAACTAGAACTGCTTTCCACAAATATATCAATAGTTTCTGAAGATGATGTGAAATTCGGATTATCAGTCAGAATATATACTGTATTTATTCCCGATTGTGGAGGATAGAATGATAAGTATGCATATCCATTATTTGTGGTGTATTCCGCATATATCTGCATTGTATCAGTGATAATACCCAGTGATACATTAAGATTATCCACCTTGATACCATGAATATCATAGATAGTTATCTCAATTGAGGAACTGCTACCGTATAGATTGATGTTGCTACTCTCCACAGTATATGATAAAGGCATTTTTACAATCTCAGTACTGAAGATCTCAGACGATCCATTATAATATGTATGTGTAAATTCAAATTTCACATCATAAATACCAATATCTAAATTATTATTGTAAATGAGCACTGCATTACCATTGATATCTGTGGATATGGTGTTAATCAACTCAAAAATACCATTTTTCAGAATATACACATTTATGCTTGCACCCTCTACTACACCTGTTATCGAGTAAATATTGAGATTTATATCAAAATTATCACCATAGTAATAATAACCTGGAAACAGTATCTGTAAATTAAGATTACGAATTATATGTGTAAAACTTATACTGGTAGAGGAGGATTGATATCCATTATTTGCCAATGCACTTGCAAATATATCATAGGTTCCACCTTTAACAGTTAAAAACATCTCAAAGTATGCGTATCCACTAGAATTGGTATTTGAATAGAAATAGATTCCATCAATCTCTAGCTCCACTACAATATTACTCAACGGATTACCATACTGATCATTGACAAGTACTGTAAAATTAGTCCAATCACCATAATATGATGAATATGACTGAACTATCTGAGTGGTAGTTGCAGTTCCAAATACCTCTATCTGCTTAGAATTATTCACAGTTAATATATTTGCAGATCCTGAGAAAAATACATCTAAATTATACACTCCAGGATTGATTAAACTTGGTAGATCAATTATTGCTTCACCATTGTTATCTGTGATTACATTCCAAGTAATAGTATCCATTATTACCTCAAGATTCATATTTGACAGAACACCTGCTCCCTCAACATAAAATGTGATAGTTGCCTGACTTGTATCTCCATAATAGTAATCAACAGCATCTATAATGATACTTGGCATGATATAATTGATTGATAGTGTATTATCAATTGTGCCTGCATTGTAATTTATATTTCCAGTAGTCTCCCAGCGGATTATATAATCTCCGGGATTAAATGTGATAGGTATACTGATATCAACTCTACCATTAATATCTGATATCTCACTGCCAAGTTGTATCCACCCATTATTATAAATATACAGTGTGGTGCTTATTCCAGATATATTCTGAGCAGCATTACTATGAATATATGCGGTGAATGCATCAGTCGTTCCCTGTATTTTGATTACATCATTACTATCAACGATATACTGTCCACTGTTGACAGTTACAGTTATTGTCTTTGTATTCATGAAATATGGAGATGTATTATTCAGATCATCAAAAGAGATTGTATGGTCTCCAACACTGTTGAAAATATGATCAAATGTGATTGTATCAGAATATGTATAGACTGTGTAGACGTAAGACCCATCAATTGTAATTCCAATACCACTTCCATCATCAATAGATATACCATTTATATCAATAGTATTGAAATTGAGATTATTCACCTCACCAACTGTGGTGATGAAATTATTTGCATCCACAATTAACTCCACCTGTGTAATATCAAGATACATAATAAACTCGATTGTGTTGAAAGAGAGGTCTATTACTCTAATTTTAACTGTGTAAACAAAATTGGAGTATACATTATTCTGATAATTCGCAATGGACCACCCATCGGTTCCAGTACTTGTATTGAATAGAAATGTGAATACTGTATTATTATCTTCAGAATTAATACTGTAAGACAAGTCCACATCTGATAATGTATTCACCCCATCTGTTACCAGTACTGATAGATCTGCAATCTGTTTATACTCCACATATGCAGTATCTCCCCTGCCTGCTCGGGTGATCTGCAAATCAGACTTACCAACTGATATTATTATGAATTTTGAGCTGAGCTGGTAATTTACCGTCTCGTAACTTACTATCTGAAGATTATAATAACCTGCTTCATGAACTGGAAATTCAAATTCATACATAGATCCTGTTGATACTGCATTTCCAATGGATATATACTGTCCATTGATCTCTTCAAAAATCTCCACTGTTGTTGCTATATCTGCACCGAGATCATCTATCACAGTTCCATTCAATATAACTGCTTGATCCAGATAGGCGAATGATTCACTGATGAAGCCAATATTCTGATCTCCCTTGGTAATCTCCATATCAGATATAGTTGTGGGAATTATATAATTGGTATCCAGATTTTTTATCTCTATATAATCTGTAACTATCTGAGGAGTATAATTGGTGATGAAGCTATGTGTGAATATACCATTTACTGAGAACACAGTTATATTTGTAGTAGCGTAGCTAAGTTGTACCTCGATATTATTGAGTAAGCTACCCATCTGTGATCTAACCTCTCCAGAAACATAGATTGTTGTTGTACCCCCATCAATATACTTTCCAGATGCAGATATAGCGGAGAAATATCCATTAGATTTGTCAATCACTATATTTGCATTGCTCTCTACACTCTGATCCAGATAACTTGCGATTACTGTGTATGTATATGATCCAGGTGCACGATCTAGCAGAGTATTCAGATAATAATTGCCAAATGTATCTGTATTTCCAGCACCAATTAATTCGGGTATGGTACCAGTATAAATCTCTACATATGCATTTGCAAGTGCAGTACCTGCCTGTGTTACAAATATATTGAAATTTGCCATCTCGCCAAAAGTCATTGTGAAATCATTTGCAGAGACGTTTAGGTCGATATTTGTGGCTGTGAATGTTACCTCATCAAAAGATGGTAGAAATGTCAATTTAGCATGATAATATGAGATAATAGTTCTTCTACCCAGTGGGATGGTATATGAGATACTAGCTATTCCACTGGATACGGGTACAGTTCCCAGTATACTTCCCTGTAGCATAAAAATATAACTAGAACCTGAAATCTGTACATTGTTATCATACAATTTCAGATCTGAATCTGATTCACTCCTGGGAATACTGATCTGTGTCTGAATATCTGTGTGCAGATCAAATACATATGTATTTCCAGCGGCAAATGTCAAAGTGTCTGCTACTGGAATATCAACCCCTCTTGTACCGAGTACAAACAGAAAATAACCATCATTCACAGATATATCTATGAATGTATCATCTAATTGTGCCTGGAATATCACTGTTGAGCCTGTGGTGATCACTAGTTCCACATATTTAATATTGGTATCTCGTACCATATCAATAACGGGTACTTTGAATCCAATCACTGTGACGCTCTGACCTGGTGTATATGAATAGGTAATACTATTAGATGAAAATACAGATGTATTCATACTTGAACCAATCTTGTAATTATTTACTACTTCTGCAAATGTATTTGAACCCCACACCACATCTGTTACAGTGGTGGCAGTGATTGTCTGTACTGTATTGTAATCAGTTCCGAAAGGAGCTATACTAGTACTGGTTACTGTTGATACACCCCCAATCAATGCTGTGTCTGTCTGTATTGCCAGTAGCACAATAATTGGGATTAATAATATTAATTTATTTAATTTCATTATAATTATATATTAGATGTTTGCTTATAAGTGAAAATTTCAGTTAATCTCAACTACTATACCATTATTAATAACAGATTCTGCCCATAGTATTTTCTGAAATCCATCCTTCTGATCAGTTATCTCATCTCTGTTCTCAATTATTCTCTTTGCAATCATCTCTCGGAGATTAATCAGAATATCTGTGGAATCCATATACTTTCTACCACATATATCGCACTTGTAGTCCAATCCGGAAAGTCTTGAGAGGGTACCCTCATTTAATTTGTGAATACAGCTTGTGTACATAGTTAGTATAATTATTCGTTTATTTATAAACAGAAATTGCTATTTTCTTCTATGCAAATACAGATAATAATCTGTTTTCAGCAGTTTTATAAAATTTACTTCCAATATCTCAATTGCATAAATATTGTTTTTCATTACTGATATGAGCAGTTCAGATAACTACTCAAACCATTTTTCAATTACAGATAGATCAATTAGTTGTACATTCTCCATCTCAATTTCATTTATCCCCTCAATCTTCCTTGCTGCAATCATATAACTGAATTCACCACTGAATTTTGTGGTATTGGATTTTTGTATGAGTTTGTTCACAATTCTTCTGACATCGATCAAGCTCAATTTCTGCCACTTTATCTCAATAAACAGATAATAGTCAGTATTCCATCCAATTAAATCAAATTCCAGATCTTTGTACCACCAGGATTCAAGTTTACTTAATTTGAATGGAAGATTAATTTTACCATTGACTATTCCATAAATCAGTATTTTATTAATAAACTTCTCAAATATATATCCCATATATTGAGCAAAACTTGATTTGATTATATCAATTACAGACAGACCTGTGAATATATTTTGTCTGTTCTGAAAGATGAATTGAAACCAGAATTTGAGAAAATTATCCTTGATATAATATCTACCTCTTCTGGATTTGATTTTATCCTCATTGAGTGGTAATCTTCTCTCAATAAGTTCAATCATCTTTAAATTACTGAGATATGAGGAGATATCACCAGATTGTTTCAATTTATTTTTTATATTTGAGATATCTGTGACTCCAGATGCGATTTGTAGTAATATTCCCATATATGTGGAGATTTGTTTGAATTCCTGCTTCAGTAATATCTCTCCCTCTGCGAATAATACACTGTGTGTATTCAGAAAATTATTCTCTATATTCTCCCAGAAACTGATTGTCGGATCCATTTGTTCCAGATAGTAGGGAACTCCACCTGTTACTCCATAAATCCGTATTAGATCCTCTAGGCAATAATTTGGGAGAAATTTTTTAATATGCACAAAATCAAGTTCATCCAACTTCATTTGTGCAGTTCTTCTACCATACAAAGGGCTATTCACACCGAGAATATCACTCTCCATCATTTTAATAGATGATCCCATTAACACCAGAGTACATTGAGTTTTGATTAATTGCTGATCGATAATTCTCTGAAATATACTTTTAATCGCCCTGTTAGATTCTATAAGATAGGGAAATTCATCAATAATTATCACTCTGAAATGTTTGATAACCATACGGAATATCACCTCCCAATCATCTATCAGATCAAATATTTCAGTATTATCAAGTTGTTTACTGATTGTTTCCTTGAATTTGATAATGTTCAAACTCTCATTCAATTCATTACATTGAAAATATATTGAATCATCTAGTCCTTTGATGCTCTCTAGTATCAAACTGGATTTTCCTATTCTCCTTCTACCATAAATCACTATAAACTCGAATTTATTACTTTGATATCGTTTTTTCAATGCATTTAATTCTCTGATACGATTAACAAACATATTTTTTATTTGAAATAACATAATTTAAATTAGTCTAATGAAGATTATGTTATTATAATATTTTTGTTTAACTAGTGTACAAAAAGGCTCTGTCGGAAATTATGTAAAACCAAATAAAATAGAGTTTTAAATTAGCTGAAAGTATAAAATATCAGCTATGAAATGAAGAAATGTAAAGAAATTAACTGAAAATAAGCAATATTAAACTGATTTACAGAAAATCCGA
>JAJRQD010000323.1 GCA_024280435.1 archaeon
ACTGCTTAATTTAATACAATAACAATATTTAATCCCATTTTTACTATTTTATAAATAGTATTTTGCATATTCAAGATATGGACAAATGCACCTAGTTTATATAGTAAATAAAATCGTTCTACATAGTAATTAAAAAAAGATCAGTTAACAGATGCAAAATCATTTAGTCACTAAAATCATTATAGTTACTAAATCAGATTTTAAATCACTATTTAATTGGTATTGAACTTATATTTTAAATTAAATATATGGAGATAACAGTTATGGAATTACATGAGATTACAGCTCAGATTGATACCAAGCTTGCCGAGGGGATAATAGACGGCAAGGCTATTGCCAATGAAATTCGTGCAAATATGAAAATAGAGATTGATGAGAAAGGTTTGAAACCATATCTTGTTACACTGCTTGTAGGCGATGATCCAGCTTCACAGGTATATGTAAATTTCAAAGAAAAAGCGTGTAATGCAATTGGAATCAAGAATAATGTGTATCGTCTATCAAAAGATACCACTGAGGAAGAATTATTTGCTAAAATAGATGAATTGAATAATAATGAGGAGGTTGATGGGATACTACTTCAATTACCACTTCCAGATCATTTAAAAGAACAGGATGCCACCATGAGAATTGATCCAAAGAAGGATGTAGATGGTTTACATTTTGTAAATCAGGGTAAATTATGGGTCGGAATGCCCACTTTTAAATCATGCACCCCATGGGGCAGTATTGAGTTGTTAAAAAGAGCAAAAGTCACACTTAAAGGTGCTAATGCTGTTGTTATTGGTAGATCTAATCTCGTAGGTAGACCAATTGTCAGAATGCTGGAGGCAGAGAATGCAACTGTTACCCTATGCCATTCAAGAACTGTGGATCTACCTTCTATTACAAGAAGAGCAGATATTATTATCGCAGCAGCAGGAAGAATAAATCTAATAACAGAGGATATGGTATCAGAGGGATGTGTGATCATTGATGTTGGAATAAACAGGAATGAGGCAGGTAAATTGGTTGGAGATGTTGATTTTGAGAATGTCAAGCCTAAAACTAGCTTGATAACTCCCGTACCAGGTGGTGTCGGGCCAATGACTATAACTATGCTGTTGGCCAACACATTACTGTCTTACAAGCGAAAAATAGGTCTGGAAAATTAGGTTTAAATTTATTTTCTTAATTTTATAATCAACTAGTCATCATAATTTTTTGTTTTACTCCATTGAATATTAGAAAACTCAATTGCCCTAATGATTTTGAATCTAGACATATCAAGTTCATTTACCTGATCACAATACATTGTGAAACCATCAAAATTAAAATAATAAAAATTTGCAACACGATAAATTATTCTTGGTTCTGCAATTTCTAGTAATTTTAAAAATTCTAATTTCTTGAATTTCAAACGGTATCCACTGCCATGATCATTATTGCTACTACTTGCTGCGTAACTCATAATATAAAAAGTACCAATCAAATTATTAAATATTTGCAGAGAATACATATTGATTATACAAAATTTTTGATAATGATAAAATATTTTGCTAATAATTCATGGTGTAATAATGGGAAAACTAGCCCCAGAGTATTAAAACACATTCAATGGAGTAGTGGTGAGATCACCAGTGCATGTGAAATTCACAACTTAAAATTTTAATTACAAATAAGATGATTGAATCACAGAGTAATATCATTAACTATAACTGAAACTCCTTCTTCTACAATACCCAGAGTATGTGTGGGATAATACTTATTCAATTGATTTTTTATATCATCCGCATATTCTTTTGATACAATCAGAACAAAACCAATGCCACAATTAAAAGTTCTATACATCTCTTTATCAGTAATATTACCATTTTTCTGCAAATGTTTGAATATATCAGGTAAGTCTGGAATTTCAAGATCATACTTGAATTTACCAAGCCTTGCAATATTTGTGAAACCACCACCAGTTATATGTGCCATCCCATGAACATTTATCAAAATATCATCATCTCTGAGCAGCTCTTTGATTGCCTTCACATATATTCTTGTGGGTGTTAATAGTTGCTCTTTCCAATCATCAGCCACTACTTTTCTGGCCAATGTGAGCCCGTTGGAGTGGATACCAGAAGATTCTATACCTATAATAATATCTCCAATTGCAATGTTTTTTCCGGTAATAATTTTATCTTTTTTCTGAATACCAAGTGCAGTTCCTGCAACATCAAATTCATTATCATTTCCTGCAATCAATTCAGGAAGAACAGCAGTCTCACCACCAATCAATGGGATCTCGGATTGAATACATCCCTCAGTCAAACCTTTCATTATTTCTGTCAAGATCTTGCTATCTGGTTCTCTGATTGCGATATAATCCACAAAAGCAGCAGGAATTGAATTAGTGGCCAGTAAATCATTTGTGTTCATAGCCACACAATCAATTCCGATAGTATCAAGTTTATTTAGTTCCATCGCCAATAATACTTTAGTTCCAACACCATCTGTTGCAAGACTTAGATAATAGTCCAAAAAAGGTATTGCACCTGCAAAATGTCCTTCAGGCATTTTATCACTACTAAAAATATGTGTTTTCTTAATCAGGGCAAGTATAGTTCTCACTGCTTCTTCTTCCTTTTCTCGATCCACACCGGCTTCACTGTAAGTCATTGATTTATCGCTCATTCTATTTCTAAGTTGAAGCTATTTATAACCAAATTAAATGTGATGTTGTAATAAGTGAATTAATCATATACAACATAAATAATTATATGAATTTCAGTATATTAATCAAATTATGATTGTTGGATATATTGCTTTACTTGCTAGAATTATAATGTTAGGATTGGAGAGAATAGTTTTAAAATTTATGAATGAGTATGATTCCACAGCAGTTGCCAGTTTATTCTTTCTATTTGCGGCATTATTTCTCACTCCTGTTTTCTTTTTTGTTCCTGTTGGTGTATATTCAATATTTATTCCCAGCCTTATTCTGTTAACACTGACTTCAAGTCTTGTTTATTCATTTGGTTTCTATGCATATGTCAGGGCCATCTCTGTTGGTGATACATCTCTTGTGGCCCCGTTGTACAATTCATCACTATTGTGGTTATTATTAATGAGTTTTTTATTTTTGGATGAGGATATAACATTGTATAGTGTATCTGGTGGCATAATAATGTTTGCAGGGATGATGTTATTGTATCCAGGGTCAATTAAATCCAAACTAAATGCAATCAGAGAATCAAAATCATCAATGTATATGATTGCAGGCTCTATATTCATTGCAATAGGTAGAACAATAGATACCTATATCATACAGACAATTGATGAGAAACTGTATGCCTTTCTATCAAATCTATTTATTGGACTATTTCTACTGCTACTTGTGATTTACCAGTCAAATACACAGCAAATACGTAATATTTTGAGAGATAAAAGAAAAATAATAGTTTTATCAGGGGCTCTCAATGGATGGAGTTACCTATTTCTGCTAATTGCGATCTCTTTTCTGGGAGTGACAATAGCAGAGCCTACATCATTACTCAGCGTTTTTGTAACTGCATATTTTGCAAAAAGGTTTCTTGATGAGAAGGTGAAAGAAAGAATACATGGTATGATACTGATGATTATTGGTGCAATTCTATTATTTATTACATAAAATATGATAATAATGGTGAGAATAGAAAAAAAAAATTATTATTATCAATTCAAAGAATTGAAATACTTAAAGTTACTTGGTTAAACTCTGATATATGAGTGACAAAAAGAAAAGTACCTTGAGTAATCTTGCAAAGAAAGGTATCAAAGCAGGTGCAAAGGCAAGTGTCAAAGCAGGTAAATTTGTTAAAGAAGTGATTGATGAGGCTCAGGAGAATTCTAAGCAGAATATGATAGTAAATACACAGCAATATCAGAGCAAACCCATACAGAATAAAACAAGTATAGATGAGCAGATAGAGATCTGGCAGGGATGGTTCTATGGAGGTATTGTATATGTTTTTGTGATAATAATATCCTTTATGATTGCTGTTCAGGACAGTAGATTCACAATACTTGCATGGATTTTGTTAATTGGATTTCCATTCTTTGTATTCAAAGGAATTGTAAACTCAATACCAGAGGTAAAAATAGGTAATCGAGTGATATTCTCAAGACAGAATTTCTCATATCGTGATCAGCTTTCATTCACATCAACAGTATTCAAAGGTTTTTCAAAAGAGATGTATCGTGCAAATCCACAGGCTGCGTCTATTCTTATTGTATTCATCATTTTTTTGATATTCATAACCCTAAGACCTTTTTTTAGCTGATTTGTGTAAAAAAAATTTGGTTGATTAATAATCTACAAATATTGATGTACATTCTTGATAATATGAAGAAAGAAATTACATATAATGTTTTGAACTGGGAAGAGGCATTCTCTAAATCACACAAATTATTTGAGCTTATTTTTATGGATAATTTTATACCTGATATTGTTGTGGCAGTTGCAAGAGGTGGATGGATACCCGGACGTCTGATTGCAGATTTCTTCCGTACTAAAAAAACAGCCAATATCAAAGTCGATGCATATCATGAGATCTCAGAGGAAAATATAGAACCTGAGATCACACAATCAATATCTATGGACCTATCAGATAAAAAAGTGTTGATTGTAGATGATATTGCAGATTCTGGTAAAAGTTTAGAGGTTGTCATCAAATCACTTGAGAATGTCAAGGAGATAAAAACTGCAACCATTCACTACAAAAAAAGATCTATTATTGTACCAGATTACTATGTTGATGAAACAGCATCTTGGATTATATATCCATGGGAGTACTATGAGACAATCGAGGAGTTCACCAAGAATTTTCATGAAGATGGTATGACATTGATGGAGATAAGAAAAGAGCTGATGAGTATTGGTTTTCCAGTGAATATGATTGATAGTTATCTGATACATTATCCATTGAATACATGATTATCACTACATTTTGTTTAAATACAGATATTGCTTATAGACTTTTCTTGTGGATAAATTTAATAATTTAACTAGATGATTTAGGAAAATATTTAAACAAATGAAAGCTAATTTAGATGGGTTGGAACTATAAATTGAGTGAAGACGTGAATTTAAGAGAGATCATCTCTGTACTGAGACAATTAGCAGATCGACATGCTAAAAGATTGCCAGTCTCTCCGAAAGAGGTTCAGAAAGCAAAGTCAATTGCTGCTAAATTTTATCTTAGCCATACAAATCGCAAACTGACATTGAACAATGAACAATTTCAATTGGTTATTGATATTCTTAGGATAGATGACACATTCAAATGATAATCAAAACATAAATTTTTAAAAATCTTAACTTATTAATATTGAATTCAGTAAATAGGTAATTATTATGTTATAGCCTAATTATACATATATTATCAATTTAGTAAATATTCTTTGTTTATATCAGCATGTTATATTATCATATAATATATGTGGATATATCAATTGTTATGCAAAAAATAAAATAAGTTTATATAGGTTATCATCTTTATAACAATTGAACCTGCGTGTGCAATATTTAAGCGAAAGTTGTAATAATTGTTTGCGTAAATTTGAGAATCCTAAATTCTTATGAATAAGGAGCTGTGGATAAATGTGTGTACCACAATAATCTCAATTCAGTTCTCAAGGGGTAGAGCTAAATAACGTAGGTTCCCTTTTCTAATTACTATATATGGATAAACAATCTCATAAATATACATAAGATAATTAAACTGTGTCTATTATTGAATTATTACACAGTATCTCCTCTATAAAAATCGGAGAATTCAAATTAAAATCAGGAGATATATCACCATTTTACATGGATTTAAGATTGATACCATCACATCCCACTCTATTTGAACTTGTCTTATCAGAGTATTGCAATCTAGTAAATTCTCTTGATTATAAACCCGATGCAATTGCAGGAATAATGTCTGCAGGTGTTCCATTCGCAACAGGCATCGCAATAAGAGAGAAAATACCATTGTTACAGATTAGAGCTGAGAAGAAGGCTCATGGTACAAAAAAAATGATTGAGGGGATTTTACCCAATAAAGGCTCGAAAATTGTGTTGATAGACGATTTGATCTCAACTGGAGTATCTAAACTGATGCCAACTAAAATACTGAGAGATAAGGGGATGATTGTGGATGATTTAATTGTATTGATTGATAGAACTAATAGTGATGGAAAAATGATACTGAAAAATAATAA
Source organism: archaeon (assembly GCA_024280435.1). Classification (GTDB taxonomy): domain Archaea; phylum Asgardarchaeota; class Heimdallarchaeia; order Heimdallarchaeales; family Kariarchaeaceae; genus JAJRQD01. The sequence goes on from JAJRQD010000323.1 coordinate 6,214, forward strand.
ACTCAGATTACATTCAAGTTTCACACTAGAACATATATTACATGAACTTAAGGATTTGAATATTCCAACAAAAGAATTAAAGATAATTAATGAAGCGATAAAAATATGGGATAGTTAATTGTCTGAATAGCATACCGTGATTTTAAAATTTTTAGTACCTGGGAAATCCTATACATTAATCATTTAGAATTGGAACTTGAATATTCCATCGTCTAATAGTTGTGGTACAAACACCTAATAATATTGCAGTCTTAGATATTGAATAATACATGGGTAGATTGGAAAAATATGGTATATTCCCACGTAGTAAGTATTCAATGGATGTATACTTGCACATTGCTTATTTGGCAGGTGAAAATCGTAGTTTGGATTATATCGTGGAACACATGAGAAAAGACTTTCCTGCTCTTGATGATGCACATCTCAGCAGAAAATTTGTGGAACGTGTACTACTGCTGACTTCAACAGTAGTTACTCTGTATCTTCCAATGATTATCATTTGAATGGGTAGGTGAGTTACTAAGTGTAATTGCAGGAATTGGTGATTTTAATCAATGGGGTGATATCCTGACACAAATACCACTTGACAATTGGGTTACTGAATTAAATAAATTAAGAGTTCGTGAGAAAAGAAGAAGGTCCGAAATCAAAACAGCACGGTGGTTAGCCAGTCTAGATCCACTTGGCCTTCAGCGTCAATTGAAAATGATGCTTATAATGGATTTTACTAAGGAGGTGGTTAGTTAAACAGCAAAATCATAAATTATTTTTACAGATACATCAGTGGTCTATTGACGAAAAATTCAAAATTTATCAAATATGATCAGTTATGAAACTACATGTGTTTATAATTATTTTCCTTTATATTCCGGTTTCAGTTGATTATTCATCATTTTTGGATTTTAATAAATAGAATTAGTTTAAATACTATTTTTCCAATGTTATTGGTGTTATTTTGATAATATTTACATCCTCCCAGGATCATATTGTGATATTCTTGATCAGATGGGTAAACATCCCCTTTAATTCACTATTAACCTTATTTGGTTATTAACCTCTTAAAATTGTGAATTGCAACAAATATCCTCGACAATTTTTTTATAGTTATTTGTCATAAAATAAATAGCATATTTAATTTGATTTGATTAATATCAATTGAGTTTTATTTGTGGTTCATTTGATTTTAATTTAATGCAAATTTTGTATTATCTGATGATAAATGGATGTGATAAATCATTAGTCGAATTGATGAATTTGGTTTAGAAGAATTAAGAGATTTACTAAAAGAAGGTAAAGAATTTAATGAGATCATGACAAATGTAATGAAAATAGGAACAGAAATGGCTAAAAAAGTTGGGCATAAGGACTATTCCTCAATGGAGGAGATAATGCTTGAGGTCAAGAACCATACTTCTCCACTTTATTATATTGATCAAGAGGTAATTGCAGACTTTGAGGGTGGTGGAACAAACCTGATAGGGGTGAAAAAATGTCCATTCAAAGACATTATGAGCACAATGAGTGGATCCGGTACTTCAGATGCAAAAGTGGATAGTGTTATGGATGGGCATCATACTCGAGAGGGCGAGGATGATAAATTCATAGATTTGGGTTGTTTTGTTGCACAGCAATTAAGGCAAATGGTAGTTTCTTCACTTAAAGTAAAGGGAGAATATCATCTGAATTATATGCATCTTGGATGTGATAAAAAAACTGGAAAGAAAACTATCAATGCTGGAGATGTTGAAATGATAAATATGGATTTGGATCGATTGAACCGATTGCTAGCAGAGGTTGACTGTGTTTATGCTATTTCTTACAAGGAGGGAATTGAATAATGAGTGAATTAAGAAAACAGGTATTTTATCGAGTTGTCGAGGCCCTGGAGGAAAAAGTTAGCATGTCTGCTTATTATACGGTAGAGTTAGCATGCCAGAATATTGGTCTGACACCTGATAATCTTGCAGAGAACCATTTACCACAACTGATCAATGCTATATTGGATATTTACAAGGAATATTATCCCCATAGAGTTTCAGATGTGGGAAATCACCTTTCTATGAAGTTGTTGCAGAAGTTTGATGTGACAAAAAAGAAACGAAGAAGGTTCTTCAAATTCTTTTAGGTTGTTGATTAATATGAGTTTTGTATTTATGGCAATATCTAAAGTTGGAGTACCAATATTTGAATACCCGATGTCTGTTGAACAGATTGGAGGGATGAATATAAACTCAGTTCTGTTCTCAGGTCTAATGAGTGCCATCAATGCTTACTCCATAGAAGCAACAGGGAAAATCATTGGGGACATCAAATTTGGAAATATACAATCTACCTTCTCAAAAGATGGATTTGACAATCTATATGTTGTTCTTACGCATGAAGATATATCAAATGAATTGTTAAAACAAATACACATAGAGATAAAATCGTTATTTCTGAACTCATTAGAGCAGATAAAAGTAGACATTGATCCTGAAAAAGTGTATAATATTGAGAAGACAATAAATAATAAAGAAAGAATAGAATCTATCTTTGATCCATTTTATCGCATGTGGATTAAGAAAATTATGCATCTTTCAACCCCTAGTTACAAATGACACGAATAATGTGAGTTATTCTTGTAAATTATCCATTAAATCAAGCTAAAATTTAGTTTTACTAGTAAATATTTTTAGAAATCTAAAGATTTATAGGTTTTAATTTACCCATCTCTTATCTGTACCGTAAAAATCTCTCCACCCTGTTTATTTTATTTCTTAAAAATAATTAAGGTATGAATTATAATGAAATAATGATCTAATCTTACAAGAGCTTGAGGAGGCTCAAGAATATTTAGCTTTAAATCTTGGTTTAGTGGAGGTAAACCAAGCTCTTCAAAATAAAATTGTTGAATTTAAGAGAAAATTAGCTTTTTATGAAGCTCCTCATCTACCCTGCTCAAATCAGTTAATCAAAAAGAAAAAGAGGTGGTAGTAAGGTTTCGTTATTACTGATAGATAAATCTGTATTTTTTCAAGTGTTTTATTAAGGTTATTCAAAATAGTTCAATTATGTATCATAAATATGAGGAGATAATTCGTTTCTCAGATGTGGATGCGGCTGGTATCTGTTACTTCAGTCGTTATGGTGGCCTGTTTGATGAGAGTATTATTGATATAATGCGAAAAGAGAAGATAAGCTGGGAGGACAGAATAGCTGAGAATATGGATTTCATGATGCCAGTTGTTGAACAGAAGGTGAATTATCACTCACCACTACGTGCTGGAGATAGAATATACATATATACTGCAATAATTCAGATAGATAACAAATATTACAGATCAGTTCACAAGATAACTAGAATTGTTGAAAACAATGAGATCAAAGTTGCCAGTGGATACATAGGTCGTGTAATTGTTGACTTTCATACATTCAAACCCAAGCAAATTCCAGATCTATTAAAAGATGTCTTGAATAAGTATCTTGTGAATAAAACAGATTGGGATTTATTTATTGAAAGTTAAAATTGCTAATTATTCACAAATAAAATTCAATTATTCTTTAATTTAGATTATAATTTAGAGGATAATTTATAAGATGTAACAATCTAAGATTACTTAAGAGTGAATTCAGAGGAAGAAATAGTACAGAGGCAATTAGCATTTTCTCTGCTAGAACAAAAAAATAGCTATGGTATTCTTTCTACAGCCTCATCAGACGTTGTCTCAGGCTATCCCCTAGGTAGTCCTTTGCCTTATGTATTAAATGCAAATAATGAGATAGTAATAATTGCAAATGACATCGCTGAATACAGGCGTAATTTTGGTATTAATGAGAAAGTCTGTTTCACAGTACTAAAACAGGGTGATTCAACCTCTCTTGTTGGTCTCAACTATTTTGGTAAGGTTAAGAAAATTAATGTGGATGAATATATTGCTTACAAAAATAAATTTATCTCCGAATTTCCAATTGCCAAACATATCCTCCAGGATGAATCAAATAAAATGTACCGGATTGAGCTCACAAAATTGAGATATTTTGACAATAAATCATCAAAATGGATTAATACAGATCGGGATTAAAATCATTTCAATTAATACATAAATATGAGCTTATTTATATCTGTGGATTATATTACACTTTCAAACAGAAAATGTATCCCAAAGTTAGTTTAAACAGGTAAATACTTACAATTATTGTAATATCTGAATATTGTGGCATTAATACCTAAAATATCTGGGTATATATTTGTCAATTTTCAATTCAATTTTATCTTGTAAATGATAAATTTATTTGTATAAATATGCAAAAAAAAAAATATTAATGAAATATCTTGAAAACAGCATTAAATCTTTTATTTATAAAAATAATATTGGGAAAAGTATACATTAGCCCTAGGAGGCAATTTTTCATCGAAAACAATAATACTTCACCTAAATCATTTGAATTGTTCAATGAAGCTATGCAATCCCAAATTAATGCAATATTCAACAAAGATGATCCTTTCCCACCAATATACTATGAAACCCTTGAAAAAATAATCAGAAAGGGCTATTCTACAAGATTATATTTCTCTCGTGGAAAGCATAACCTTGTTCTACCTGCATGGTTACTCGGATTGCTAGGGCCAGAAGGGAAGGGAAGGAGAGGTATTGCAGGCCTTCCATTACTGATTAATACTGATCTAAGATCCTATTATGCACTTGGTAGTCCAGATTCAGAGGAAGAACCTGTAATTGATCACAGAGGTGGTATTATACCAATTCCAGGATCATATACACTGTTATTTGGAACTATAATCGATGGAAGACCCATATATTCCTCTGAAAAGGGTGAGGTAAGTGTAGAGTTGCATGAAGAGGGTTATCCTCTTGTTACTGTGACATGGGAGATTGCTGGTGATATATTACTATTTAATGTATTTGCAGATAATGAGGATGATAATGAGGCAATGGTGATTAACGTTGTACGTGGATTTTCAAATCATCAACTATTGATCAGCCTCTGTCCAATAGATCAAGAAGGTTTAACAACTGTTGAATCACTAGATTATGATAATAAACATAATATTTTGAATGTGAAGGACCTTCCAAATATATTTATCTCTGAGACACCAATACAGAGTATAGTTACACCACTGAAAGATGGACATGCAGGTAAATTAATTAATTCCACAAAAGACATATCATATTCATGTACTTGTGAGGCAAAGGCTGCGTCTTGGGTGGCATCATTCCCTGTGAGAGCTAATCCTGATATAGTCATCCCACTGGACAAGGATGTTGTGGAATATGATTTGAACAATGCACCAGATGGAGATGATATTGAGGACAAATGGGAAGAAATTCTAGACGAGTTTCCATTGATTTCCACATCAAATGAGGATGTAGATTTTCTGTACAAAACAAGTGGTTTGGTATCAAGATTACTATCAGATGTGAAGGGTGAGACGATTACCATTGGACCCAGTCTACAGGAAGAGATGTGGCTACCAAGTCTTGTATTTCAGGCTCAACTATTGGATAGGTTTGGTTTCTATGATATAGTTAAGAGGGTTCTTGATAATATTCTATCAAAAGTTGATAGTAATGGATTAATTGCCAAAGGAAATCAATGGGATGCACAGGGTGCACTAGTACAAGCAGTCCTTCATCATTACCAATATTCAGGTGATAAAGAATGGATTGGAAGTAAATATTCAATCTTGAAGAGAATTGGTGATTGGGTTTCTAGACAGATCAAAAAAGGTGATGATGCAGAGGGATTGGTCACTGGTCTGTTGCCACCTGGTACACCATCATGGTTTAATCCACTATATTGGGAGATTAGTTATTATTATTCAAATAATTTCTGGTCACTTTCTATATTCAAGAACTTGGCAATTATCGCAAAAGAGCTTGGAAAACATGGTGATAGTGAGAAATTCATGAATGAGTTTGATCATTACAAGGATAGTATCGAGAATTCAGTATCACAGGTATGTGAAGAGACTATTTTTCTACCTGCAAGTCCTTTTATGCGAGATTCATCTGAGATGATATTTGTACTCAATGCATTCTATCCCTTAAATTTATACAATTCAACTTATCAACCAATTATTAATTCAATCAATCATCTCTGGAAAAATTATGTGATCGATGGAGGATTACTTATAGATCAGCCATGGAATAGCTATGCTAGTTATCATTCAATATTATTAGCTCAGGCAACAAGATATATCGATCAAACTGAGAAAGTTGAGGAGATAATTAATTTTCTTATTTCTCATACCACAAATAAACAGGGTTGGGCCGAGGGAATATCACCTCAGACATCAATGGGTTCTGTTGGGGATTCTCCCAGTGGTTTTGCAGCAGCAGAGTTCTGTAATCTTATACAGGATATTTTTGTTGAGCAATATTGGGAGGAAGCACCGGTATTTCTCAAGGGAATGCCAAGAAGCTGGTTAGAAAAGGGAGTTGAGGCAAAGAGAATTAGACTATTCCACGGTACTCTGGTGGATATAAAAGCAAAATTAGATGGAAACATATTATCCTTTGAATGGAATATAGAGAATGCATCAACTGATCTACATCCAATGTTATATCTCAAAAATCCAAAAATAATCTCCAAAGATACCCGGCAAATAAGTAATTTTCTATTCGAACTATCTTCAAATAAAGGTAGTGTAAAAGTGAATTATAGTCAATAATGAATTATTATATTAGGCAAAATCCAAAAAAAATAATTATAAAGTAAATAATAAATGGTTTTATTGATAAATATTAATCGTAATATATCGAATTCCTTTTTATATGTGTTATATGATTGTAGAATATATGGCAGGAAAATCAAAAAAACTCCCTAACCACGTGCCAATAAACATAGATTCCAATGATATAGATAAATTTAATGAGGTATTGCACAACAGGGGTTACAGATCTATTTTTCTGCAGATAATTAAACCTCGGCAAATTATTGGTAGAGTAAAACCAATAATTAGAAATGATAAATCGATAGAACATCACGTTAGAGTATTTGTAGATGGAACAATCACCTCAGAATATGAATTACCAAGAGTTGATCAGATGTGGGCTCACATTACAACCGTATCATATTCATCTCATGAACAAGTTATTGAATTTTTAGAGGAGGCAAATATTGACTATACTGTTGATGAGGAATTGAGAAAAAGATACAATGAGGAAGCAATTGATGATTATCCGGTTGACTATATGGAATTTGTATATTGGTTTTTTGCAGGCGTTCTATTCTGGACACCACTTGGTTATATCTGGAGATTTTTCTATAATATTAAAAATCGAAATCACAAAAGTATTTCAATAGATGAGAAATCAAAGTTAGGTACTATTGGCAAATAAAATATCTAATTCTGTTGTAATATTCATATTAAAATGATCTATTTTCTGTATAAAAGTTGCATATATCCAAAAAAGTACAGATAATTCGAGCAATCGATATATTCTTCCATCTAATTTTTATTATTTTTAAGCCGAGAGCAATAATAGCATAGTATTAAAAGTTACAAAATTGATATTATTATAATATACCATTTTCCTTAGTTTTTTATATCAAAAAAAAATATATCAATTATATGACTGAAATAATTAGCTCTATCCAAGAGAACTGTGCCTTCTTCTTCGCGAATAATGCTATCTCCCCAAAATGGAATACAAATATAGTGCTTGAATTCATCACAGCTGAATCCTCTCTATCATTCTCAGAGATAGCACAGAGAATTCCTGAGATAAGTCCCAGAATGCTGAGTATGAGAATACAGAGCCTGGTTAAACTTGGAATAATATCTGTGATCAATAATCCTGAGAAACCGAAAAAAGTGAGGTATCAGCTTACTGAGAGCGGTCGAGAACTTTCTAAAGTATTACATGTGATACGAGAGTGGAGCCTCAAGTATGGTGATTGCAAGAATGAGGTATGTATTAATAATCAATGCAGACATGGTGTGGCCATCTCAAAACTGATGGAACTGACAACTTTGAATCCATGATTAATAAATCTATTTTTTATCTATCAATTTTCTTTTCAATATAACAATTACAACAAGCCATATCGGCTGTATTACCAGATCTAATTGATTCAATAGTGCAATAAGTGGAATGATTGCAACGAAATCTATTTGTTCAGATATTCTGAAAGGAATTGTGTTATTCGGAAATTCAAATGAATTAACAGTATAGTTTAACTGAAACAATGCACCAGTTGAGATAGAATAGGTTAATCTTGTACTTATTGATGAATTATAGACTTTCATTCCTTCTAAACCATTTAGGAATTGTATAGAGGATAATATATTATTCTTATCAAAATCTATTATTCTTGAATATGTATCCCTTTTGAATTCAACTACTGTATCTTTAATTGCAACCTGAGTATTGAAAAGGAAAAATGGATCATCCAGTTCGACATTGTAGTAGTCTATGTTCTGTTCACCAAAATATTTTAACCATTCATCATGATCATTGAACTTAATTGGTAAAACTACTGGAAAACCACCTGTGGGATATTCAATTATTTTATCATCAACAGGTTCAATTGCCATGTTCACTTTTTTACTATATGTTATATTTCCATGACCACGATAATTATATGTATAATCATTATTTGTAAAATTACCAACTCTGAATTCTGTTATTGGTTGGTTCTGAAAATTTATCATAGTACTATTTGATCTCTCTACAATGGCAGAATGCAGGTAGGCTATTTTATATCCCTCACCAGGACCCCATACACTTATTACCTCTTCCCCAGCTGAACTGTTTATCATTAATAATATAAAAAATGATAAAAATAATTTACTCTGCATACGACAAAACTAATTATTTCTGTTATAAAGTCTTTTAATTGTTAAATCCATTTTTTTTCATGATTTTTGATGATCTAAATAAAAAATTCATAGATAGCTAATAACAGATAAATAATAAGAAAATATAATTAAGTTGTAATCCCATGAAAAAATTTCAAGACAAATCTTTTATTTCTGGATTAATAATAGTTGCCAATAGTGATGTTGGACCTGATCTTATAGCTAATCTATCACCAATAGATGATTCAAATGCTCTGGTCACTGCATTACATATGGTTAGCCTGGCAGGCCTAGAAGAAGATAGCCAGCTGGATGAGGATGGGAGTCGTATGATAGGCCCTCTACCCGTTAAGGGATCCTCTGATTACAAGGCGTTATACTATTCCAATATGTTAAAAGCCTCTAATGCAGTAGATGAGAGGTTGGTAGAATTCGGTGCCAAGATTGGGATTATCTTAATTTTTGAGAAATCTAAATTACCTGATATTCGTCGGGCCTCAGGTCTAATTGAACCACATCTTGAAAGATATCTTGAGAGGATAAATGAAACAGATGAACTTAACAAAGAATTCGCTATGGAACTTTATGAACATCTAGTGGATCTGATTGCCAAACCAAGAGTAAGATTATTCAAGGTTGATGAGGATGGTCTAAATGAATACAGAGATCATGGATTTGTTGATTCTTCTGGAAACCTTATGATACTAGATGAGAATGAGAAAAAAATGTTTCTTATTGCACAGAAAGGTATATCTCCATTTGAATTGAGAAAACTAAGGAAACATATTGATTCTGCTAATATGGAATTCTATCAGGGTAGCTTCAGTGTTGTAAAACTGGAGAACTTCAATGAGATTGAACCATTACTATTAAAACATGGAATTAAAATTAGATAGATAATTTTGAATTGATATTGAAAATTAAATTATTTGATATTGAAAATAAATGTATTGGATTATTAATAAGAGAATTAGAATTCAGTACTTTAAATTGATTAAAAATAGAAACGAACATTGCAAATATTTATTTATTTACTGGCAAATTAGGATAAAAAAAATAGTATTTTTATTAATAGAGGATTTGATTCTGCATTTTACAAGTGATGATAGTAATTAGCAGAAATTATTTCGTAACTAAAAATTATGCGAAACAATGAACAGAAACTATAAATAATTTGTTTTTTATTTTCATTCGTAACTATGAAAAAAATATTATTACTAGGATTATCAATAATGGTGTTATTAGTCTTTGTAACCCAAAGTTCTGCATTTTCAGCAGATGCAATTTATTCACAATATGTGGAAGATGGTCCAACAATAGATGGAACTATCTCAGATGGTGAATGGGTAACAGAAGAAGAAGTGTTTCAAGAGACACTAACTGGTTTGGCAATAACTGGTGCTCCAGTTGATATGAAGATAGATATTACAACTCTTAGAAATGAATCACACATATTCTTTCTTGTAAAAGTTCTAACAAAGTTACCAAATAGCAATGGTAATCTCTCAGTTGGTATTGCACTGGCAGCAGACCCAATTGCCACGATGGTTTCAATTCCTGATAGGAAAGTTGCTTTTTGGAATACAAGTAATACCATTTTACATGATCTTTATTTCAATGAGAATGGTGGTATAAGAGGATTCACCCCAGGCTCTGATGACCCAGAAGACATTAATTTTGATGCTAAATATGGAGAAGATGGAGAGGATAGGTTCTTTGAATTTGCAATACCAATGGCTCCTGCTGATACAAATTATGATCTTCCAATTAAAGATGGAATCCATGTGAAGTTTATTGTAAATCCATTTAATAACATGTATGAGGGTCAAAATGGACATGGTGCCAAGGGAAGTGATGATCTGGAGATCTCATTCAGCCCTAGATCTTTCTTCCAAAGACCTCCTCCAGGAATGGATACAATGACGATGATATTTGTTGGTTTCTTTGCATTACTAGTTAGCGGTGTTGCGATCACTTTCATTTATTCAGGTATCAGTGAATCATTTTCTAGAAAAGTTTGGGTAATAAAAACAACTGAGAAGATGGCACAGCAATCAATATTGCAGGAAATTGCATATTATAACTCCAATTTTCTATCAATGTTATTGTCATTCTTTTTACTGCTCTATTCATCAGTAACACTTGCATACAGTTTCTGGGCACAATGGTATACAGAATCTATTTTGCCTTATTTCATTACTATCATTCCACTTGTACTCTCACTCTATGCTTTGATTGATCTTGGTAAGAGAAATGAGAATTTACATTTGAAAGAGAATATAGAGGATAGAATGAAAAAAGGTTCTGATATGAACAAAAGTGATAAATTGTGGTTAGTCCCAACTACTTTCTTGATATTAGTATTGTTAATGCTGGTATTCATCGGTATTGGCGTGTTAAGTTAATTAAACTGAAAGATAAACTTAATGAATAGATAAAAAAAATATTTAAATCTGCAAAAATGAGCTAGTGGTTCAAAATTATATGAATTATCAATGTTAATATTACCAATGTTAATATTATCAATCTAGATAGTACTCAAAATGAGGTGCAATACCAATTCCTGCTGCATCTGGACCTGTATGGGATAGTAATGTTTTGCTCACTCTGCTTTTAATTGAGTAATTATTCTCATCAAGTATTTCAGGCACCTCTTCAATCAGTTTATTCATATCTTCTTTCTCTGTTGAATATACGACAACGAAAAAATGTTTGTTGTTAATTTTTTTTCTAATTCGTCTGGCAATTTTTTTAAGTGAACCATTATGTGAGAACCCGATACCTTTCACAATAAGTATTCCATCTATAAGATTAAGCAATGGCTTCAGGTTGAATAGACCTAGTAATGCATACTGCCCAAGATTTATCCTACCACCTCTTTTGAGGTAATTGATGTCCTGAATCAGTATCTCAATGTGAATCAGATCTCTTGCTTTTTCCAATTTTTTCACCACACTATCAATTGAGTATCCAAGGTCTCTGAGAAATACCGCTAGATGTACCATATATGCAGCTCCAATACTGATACTGAGAGTATCAAACAAGGTGATATTTTCATAGTCCAATGCGATAGTTCTGGCTGCATTGAATGTACCTGATAGTTTGGATGTCAGATGCATTGATAAAATCTGTTCTCCTTTGTACAATTCATATAGATCAACAAAATCCTGTGGAGATGGAAGTGATGTGGTTGCAAATTCACCCTGTTTTAACCTTTTAATAAACTCATCATGAGACATATCAAATTCTTTGTAGCTAGTATCTCCAAATCTAAAATAGGTTGGAACTATGCTAATGCTGTGTTTACTGGCATATTCCTCACTAATACCACAGGCAGAATCCACTATAATCTTGAAAGTCACTGAAATCTCAATTATATTTCCCACACTAAATCTTTTTGATTTGGTTTAAATTATCTTATAGTAAAATTGTGATTAATGTATTTCAAGGAATAATACTCTAGAAAACTATATCTATTGAATATACAAATCTAGTTTATGATAGATAAGGTTGATAGACTTATTTTTGATGAATTACTAAAGTCTCTGTCTATTGAATGCATTGAAAGTAATATCACAAATAGAGATGGTGAAATACTTGATGTGGATTACTGGAGAGATAGATTCAGCTCAACTCCTGAAGGATATGTACTTGATCTATCAAATCAACAATTAACACAGATCCCATTCTCAATACGTCAATTCCGAGATATTATAGAACTAAGATTGAGCAATAATAATCTTAGTGAGTACGCAGCATTTTTGTGTGTATTCTCATCATTAAGATCATTAGATTTATCTTTCAACAATCTCCAACATTTACCAGTACAATTTCTTAATCTTAAAAAACTTCGATCAATTAATCTCAGAGGAAATCTGTTCAGAAGAATACCAAATGAATTATTCAATCTTAGTATAGAATATATGAATATATCAAATAATAATCTCTCAATAATTAGTAAGGATATTGTAAATCTAGCTGGTAATTTAAACTATCTCAATCTGAGTTCCAATAAATTAACTGATATACCAGATATTATTGCAGATCTAAAGAGTTTAAAAATACTTGATCTTAGTTTTAATCAAATTAAAAGTATCCCAATGAGAATTACAAGATTACAACTTGAGAAAGTATTTATCGAATCTAACTTGTTAACAAAACTACCATTGAATATAGAGAACATGTATAGTCTGAAAATAATTAACCTCAGAGATAATCACCTTCATGAAATACCCGAAGGTATATGTAGATTAATTAATCTTGAAGAACTGTATCTTGATGGAAATGAATTATCAGAATTACCTGATACAATAGGAAACTTGATCAATCTAAAAATTATATCAATTGCAGATAATCAGATAAGATCTATCACTCGCTCTGCTAAAAAACTAAAATTAGACAAAAAAATACCCAAACTGAAAAAGAATAAGTAGATACATTATTTCAAAAGTTTACTTTGATTTTTAAATGGAAATTTAACTCTGCTTGAGATCAATCAGCTGAATTCCCATCTCAGACGCAAATTTAATTATTTTCTCATCACCATAGAATTCAAGATAGAATATTTTATTGATGCCTGAATTAGCTATTAATTTGAAACAATGAAAACAGGGAGATGCTGTAACATAAATACTGGCATTATCAATACTTACACCATGTTTTGCTGCCTGTATAATTGCATTTGCCTCCGCATGTATAGTTCTTATACAATGGCCATTATCTATTAGACAACCGATCTCGGAGCAATGTTTCAATCCTCGCATACTGCCATTATATCCGGTACTGAGTATATTTTTATCTCTAACTATCACTGCACCAACATGTTTTCTATCACATGTCGATCTGCTTGCAACTTCTATTGCTAATTTTCCAAAATATTCATCCCATGGAGGTCTTGTCATATATAATTATCGATAAATATATCTAATAATTAAGATAGCGATCTGTCGTGAATATAGTGTCAAATATATCTTTTGAGAATAAATTCACATAAAGTAATTACATTTATCTGCCATTGAAACCGTACCTGAATGTTGATCTTTTCATGATTTCAAGGGCTAGTTGACTATTGTGTTGCAATATAAACCATAGAATGAGAAGTTTCATTCACTTCTACTTTCAAATCACTATTTATCAGTAGTTCAAGAAGTGAATCATGTGTAATATATTCAATATAAGTCCAGAATAACTCCTTCTCTAGTATATTGTATTTATTATCCAATCTATGATACATCTGAATACTTTTAGAACTTGCCCCATATTCTGTGATCTCTAGGCTGTATTGATGACTTTCCAATGCAATCCTATCTTTTATATCAATAAGTAACTCTCCTGCAATTCTGCGTTTGTATCTATTTATATTATCCGAATTTATATCTTCGTGTAATTTGTAGGTGGAGAAAATAAATTTACCATCATCATTGAGGTATTTTTTTACTTTGTCTAACAACATACTTATCGAGCTGTATGTAAATGTCGGAAAGGTATTCATAGGTAATAATACAATATCAAAAGTTTTGTCAATCATTTTATCAAAAAAATCAGTAAAAATAATCTCAAATTTACCTTCTTTATTGTATTCGTTGTAATATGGCTTGAAATAATCACAAATCTCGATTCCAGTATAGTTAATATTCATTTTCTCTGTTATTTTATTGGCAATTCTTCCATATGCAGCACCAATTTCAAGTATTGTATCGAATTTCATTGACCTCAGCAGTTCAATTTCTGGATCAATTCTTCTTGAATGATAATTCTTCCTTCTCCAAAAACTGTCTGCCCATAATTTTGATCGATGTAAATCTGATCTGATATTTGTGATATCTCCATCGCTTAATATATCTGAAATTATTTTCTCCACCTTAAAAATCAGAGTAGGTCTGTATTTAATCACTTCTATTTTTTCACAAGTAATTTAATAATAATCTGATAACTCTCACCTGTAATAAAATTATAATAGCTATTCGAAAAATATGCATAATGAAAAAAGTTTTATCACTGATAATTCTGATTTTGATTAGCAGTAATAATGTGAGTGCTGGAAGGACTTTTGAAGCGATCCAGGGTGATATAAGCTCACTTGACGATCCTTCACTGACTGAATATATTTTGATAGATTTTTTTGCAACATGGTGCGTTCCATGTCAGATCTCTATGCCTGAATTAGTTGAGGTTTATGATATTCTGGATTCAAAAGTAAGTATGCTATCAATTTCTATGGATACCATGGAGGATAAATCTGATATTCTTGATTTCATTGATGAATTTAATAGTACCTGGATATTTGGATGGGACAGTACTGGAGAGTTGAATCAGAGTTATAATGTATTTTACTATCCAACAACAGTTATTCTGGATAAAGATAGAACTGTAATCAAAGAATGGACGGGAATAACCACTGCTGATACAATTTTAAAAGAATTGGATAAATACGTGAGTCTTGATGGTAGGTTCTCAAGGAACCCACAGATATTTGTATTGACTGGAATGGGTATCTTCTTTGTACTGATAATAATACAGATAGTTAAAATTAGAAAGAATAATATTGCTAGGATATAAATTATAAGAGAAATAATATTTAATCTATTCATTATCATTTATCTGTGACATCTGGTAATATAAGAATAGAATCAATGATTTATAGCTTCAATACAGACGGAGAGATTGATATTATTGATCTGACAGAAGAAATCATTACATTTGTAAGAAAAACAGGTATTTTGGAGGGAAGAGTGACAATTTTCTGTATTGGATCCACAGGTGCAATAGCATGTACTGAATTTGAGAATGGATTAATCAGTGATAATAAGGAAATACTACAAAAGTTGATTCCAAAAGCTGCGGGATATATTCACGATAGAATTGATAACAATGCACACTCACATCTCAGATCAACATTACTGGGCTCTGAGATAACAATCCCTGTGATAGATGGTGAATTGGTACTTGGAACTTGGCAACAGATAGTATTTTTCGAACTAGATGTACATAAACGGTCTCGTAGAGTTGTTTTTCAGATATTAGGTGTTGATCCATCGCATTGATAACTTTACCAATAAATATTCAATAATCAATAGATTGTTTAAACTTGTTTCAATGTATAGCATATGACAACTTTAATTGTTACTGCATCTTCCAAAACCAAGGCTGAAATAAGCCTCAAGTCATTTGAATATGCAGATAGATCTTTTATCAATTCAATTGATAAGAGATATTCTGAAGAATTACTTAAAGCAAGAAAAAGCATTGCAGTATCTGAATCTATAGAGCTGGGGCCTGATATAATTGAAGGTTTAGCTGATCCAGTAGACAATGAATTTTTGCCAGCCTATATCAGATATACTGGAAGAACTTATTCTCGTATCACAGATGATGCATGGGTCTCTCTTAATAATTCTGATGGTAAATTTGATATGGTGATTCTATCAGCTGTATATGGTTTGATGAGGTATAATGAACCTGTAAGAAATTACAACACTCAACAGAAGGATAAAATTAATGAGACAAGGATCGCAACATTCTGGAAAAATAAAGGAGCAAAGACTTGGTTGATGAATTATATACAGAAAAACAATTTTGATGATGTTAAATTTGTATTGTCAACAAGTTACGCTGCAATAGTTGAACGGGATAGACTCATTGATGAACTTAGAAATCTCGGTATAAATGCAGAGGATAAACAGCTAAAATCTGCTGGTAGGGCATCAATGCTTGAGAGAGGATCATATATCAATGACCTTCTACTGGGTAAATTTTAGAAAGATTATTAATTATAGGAAGAAGTCTCAAAATAATACATTGAAAATAGAAAAGTAGACTGAAAATAATATGAAATTATACAAAATACAGAACCTTAATATCATTATAGCAGTTATTCTTATTTTGATTAAGGATCAATAAATTTTACAAAATTAGAATTTATAAATATTGGATCTCAATTACCGCCTTTCATCATTCAGAATACTATATATTTGAATATTTAGCTCTATTTATGTTTTAAATTACTTATTTTTTAAAAGTTTAATTAATAAAGTAAAAAACACGCTTTCTAATATACATTTTATAGTATCGAAATAGAATGTAAATTTTCAAAAAAAATTTATGCATAATTACTGTGCAATAATATAGTTTTTACTTTATTGATCTAAATTCGATATATCTTATTTCGATAGTTCAATTTAAAATTAATTGTCCAGAAGCCATCTCTCATCAAAATTATAAAAAATATACTTATTTTATTGATTTAAATAAATATAATTTTAAACAAAAAAATAAAATTGAATTAATGATTTGAACATTTATTCAAAGAATTTCTTCATTTTATAACTGTCCACTAAATTTAAATACTTAGCATATCAATCTGGTATAATATATGACTGAAACAGAATTTAATTTTGTTAAACAGGCTAGAATGATGCTCACAGTGACAGCAGTTATAGGTACTTTGGGATTGGTCATTCTACTGGCAAAAGATTCATCAAGATTTGAGCTGATGAAAGATGTGATTGATCTCTCCTATAATGAAAAGAAAATAACATTGATGAGAGTATTCCTAGCAGCATATGAGACATTCTGGCTAGTTGCAATTGCCTATGGTTTCTGGAGATTATCCAAAAAGGTAACTGAAGTTGCTTCAGATGATCAGCTTCACAAAGTAGAGGCATTTGAATCCAAATTTATGAAATTCATGATTGGTATTCTTATAATTTCTGCTTTAGCCACATTACTCGGTCCAATACTTGCAGGAAGTCCACCACCACAGTTTACCACAAATGCAGATACTGAACAGACAATATATGTAACTGCATATCAGTTTGGATATTCATTCTCATTTAATGGTATCAACTATACAAGTGATATCACACTCAAACAAAATGTATACTATACTTTTGCATTGGAAACGTCTGATACCACCCATGGTTTTGGTATCTATACACCGGAAGGAGTATTTCTACTTCAAGCACAGATAGTACCAAATTACACAACTAATCTGGCATTCACATTTGAAGAAACAGGTGTTTATGAGATACGCTGTATGGAGTACTGTGGACTGGGTCATCATGCTATGGTTCAGCAGATACTAGTGGAGGCATAGAATTATGGAATTAATATCTAAAAATAATAAACCACATATCAAGGAAGCAAGAGATCTTGCAATGGGTTGGTTAATGACAGGTTTAACAATTCTAATCATTGCCACTTTACTTGGTTATCTGAATAGATTAACACAGACTGGTGTTTTATTCTATTCTGCAAAAGCTTGGTATACACTGATGACATTGCATGGTATGGCTGCATTTGTCGGATGGGGTGTATTCATCTGTATGGGATTATCATTCTACGCCATCACAAATATTCTGGATGCACCTTTACACAATATAAAAATAGCAAAAGCTGCATACTGGATATTCATGGTTGGTGTCATGTTACTGGCAGTTGCCACATTATTCGGTAATTTTGCAGGTTCATGGGTGTTTCTCTATCCATTACCCTTTGAGAATGGTGGAGCTTGGGATAACTGGGCAAATTTTGTATGGATATTTGGTGTATTACTAGCTGGGGTGGCAATTTTACTGGTGAACTATGAGATACTGATGACTGTGAGGTTAGCAGGTGTATCAATTATAGCTGCACTTGGATTTGAGGCTTTCAAAGAAAAACCAAAGGATGGATATAAAGTGCCTACACCACTAATTCCATTTGTTGTGAATGCAGTTGGTATGATTATCGCAACAATTCCATTTGCAGTGTTACTTGTAGTGCTTCTGGTAGAATCTACGGGTGTCACCACAGGATTGGATGCACTGGCTGCAAAAAACGTACTCTGGTGGTTTGGCCATCCTGTTGTCTATGCACTGCTATTCCCTGTTGCAGGTTTTATGTACTACATGCTGGAGAGAATTACAGGAACTGAATTAATTGGAGAACGTATCACAAAACTTGCTTGGGCATTGGCAGTAATTATACAGAATGTAATTGGATCTCATCATGTTTATCAAGATCTGGTAAATCCTCTATGGGTTCATGTTATGATGCAGATTTTGACCTATGGTATCACTATTCCAAGTCTTGCCTCATTATTTGTATTTGTGGGACAGGTATATACCAAGAAATTTGAATGGTCCATGCCTGCCCGTTTCATGTTTCTTGCAGCACTCGGTTGGATGCTTGCAGGAATGACTGGTGTTATCAATGCAACAATTCTGTTCAATGGCTTTATCCACAATACATTGTTCATTGTGGCACATTTCCATACCATGGCATTACTAAATATATCAACAATGGTATTTGGTATTGCATATTTTCTGGTGATGGATTATTCAGGAATGCCTGTATGGAATGAGAAACTGGCAAAAATTGGAATGTGGACATGGTACCTTGGTGTAATTGGTGCAGTACATGCATGGTTTATGCAAGGTATACTAGGTGGAGTTAGACGCTCATATGTTTCAACTCCCAATCAGAACCTGTTCACCTGGATCTCAATTCCCTTCTTTACTATGGTTCTGATTGGTATTTACATCACAGTGTATGTTTACTGGAAAACAGTAACACAATCAATTGATACTAGAGAATGAAATATATTATTACAAAAATATATTAATTTAATTATTTGTTTATCCAAACGCTGATAAAATCAATTTTATGTGATAACAATTATTGTTAGATATTCATGGATTATGATGATGAGATAGATCGACTAGAGGAAAGGTTCCGGGATCCCGAATTCAGGGCACAATTAAGTGAGAGTGATATGGAGAATATTCAAGAGGTATATTTTGAATTTGTGAAAAAACTTGCTGGATATAACAGAGCAATAAAAACAAATGAGCCTGAGGAATTTATAGAACAATTGAATGAAGGCGTGTTGGAGATACTCCATAAATGTAAAGAACTGGCAGGTCTGAGATAGAATAACCCAATATTTTTATTACTATAATAAAAATGTAAGAATCTATGATCTTATACGTAATTAATTGTTACAAAATCAATCTATAGTACCTGTATTTATCGTCTGTGATAATAAATTTAAAATAAGCTGTCTTAATTACCTATGTTCGTGGTAGTTCCAGAAAAAACTATAAATTGGTTACTTGAGAGCGATCCCTCAATCAAATGGCAGGTGATGCAGGATCTTAAGAATGATGATTTTACAAAAGTATTCAAAGTGAGAAGATCAATGACAAAAACTGGATGGGCTGCTGATCTACTAGCACTACAGGATAAAGAAACATATATGTGGGGTGGGGGATTATACTCACCCAAATGGACTTCTACCACCTATACTATGCTGTTTTTGAAAAGGCTTGGATTACTACCAAATAGGCAGACAGTCAATGCATCAAAATTACTACTGGATAAAGGATTAAAAAAAGATGGAGGTATCAATTATATCCAGAGAAAGAATACTGGTGAGACATGTATTACTGGTATGATACTTGGAATTGTATCATTCAATGCAGTACAGGACAATAGAATTGAGGGAATAATTGACTATCTACTGAATGAACAGATGAAAGATGGAGGTTGGAATTGTAGATCTGGATCAAAACACAGCTCATTTAACACCACATTATCTGTGCTCGAGGGTTTACTTGCATTCAGAGAGACATACAATGATAATAAAAGATTAACTGAGATTCGAGATATGCAGAACTTGGCCCATGAATTTCTACTGCAACACAAATTGTATCAATCACACAGGACAGGAGAAGTAGCAAGCAAAGAATTTATCAAACTTGCATTCCCACCAAGATGGAGATATAATATACTATCTGCACTGGATTATTTCCAAAATATAGATATCGGATTTGATGAGAGATTTATAGATGCAATTGATCTGATGAATAATAAGTCAATTAATGGGAGATGGAAGGCACAAAAAGCATTCTATTCTGGAAAAAATTTCATAGAACTAGAGCCTAGTAGAGTGGCTAGCAGATGGGTAACGTTCAAAGCACTGAGAATAAATAAATGGTGGGATAAAAAGAGTAGAGGTAAAATATAAGCAGTATTTAGAAATACAATTGCTATAAATATTAATGCAAAACCATTTGAAATATGATTTTATGCCTTCAAAATGATGTATCTTATTTCTAGGAAGATAATCTTTTTATAACTTTTTGAAAGATTGAGTTTAATACATGAGAACAATCACGTTATATAGAATTGTTAGTGGAGCAACTTTTCTGTTGTTCCTGTCATCTTTACTGGTGCCAGTAGTAAGCATCACAGTGACTCCTAGTAATCCTGA
Source organism: archaeon (assembly GCA_024280435.1). Classification (GTDB taxonomy): domain Archaea; phylum Asgardarchaeota; class Heimdallarchaeia; order Heimdallarchaeales; family Kariarchaeaceae; genus JAJRQD01. Next base: position 27,270 of record JAJRQD010000323.1, read on the forward strand.
CGATCCAATTTATTTGCAATTTATTTGCGTGTACTGTCAATTTGGAAATGTAGACTCTGCTGGTGGTGGAGTGGTAACTGTACTAAATCTCACTCCATTCGATTTCTACAATACTTGGGTGATCAATATCATACTGATAATGATCTCATTGATACCTTTAACAGCAGGTTATCCTCAGATTGGATATTCCTTCATCACTCCTAAAAGAGCTGTGATATCATCATGGGTACTTGTTATTATGGGTCTAGCACTTCGTGGGCTGCTATCAATACTCTTAGTGGATAAACTGAATTACTACAGAAGATTATATCCAACAAACCAGATACTTGGAGATCTTTCATGGTCAATGGGTGGTGTTACAATTGGTGCGATAATGGCTGCAACTATGGGTATGCTTGGATATATCATGTGGCTTTATGATAGTGATGGAAATGTGAAAAATGCCAAGGTAAAATACTATGAGAAGGGATATGGCTCTGAATCAGAGGTAGAAAATTAAGTTGCATATATAAAAGACTATTCAAAGATGAAAAATAAGGATAAAAAATAAACTATTGGTATAATTAAATAACTGATTACCGATTCATAAAAGATAAAAGTTTATTAAATATAAGTGCGAAAAAATTACTATACTATAATTACATTTTGCATAAATGAACCTTATAGTTGCATTCTACACATTTTTATTCTGTATATCGAAATCATATTTTTGTATAGTTTTGTTTCTAGAACCGAACTTTATTTTTTATCTACGAAATAATTTAAATACCTCATCAAACTTACTGTTGTTATACAAAACGATCAATGATCGGTTTGGAGATGAAAAAAATGAGAAGAAGACTATTCATTATTTCCTTTTTAGCACTTGTAATGGTATTTACAAGCACTCAATCAGTTGTGGTAACTGCTGCAACAGAGGGTCCCAATGACTGTGATGATCCAACACAGTTTGTCACAATCAAAGCTGATAAAGTAAAAATTGCATTTGATCTCAAAGAGATTAAAGTAGACAAAGATACATGTGTACAGCTGACTTTTGTCAATCTAAGCCCTGCTACCCCACATGATTTCTCAGTAGATGCAGATGCAGATTCTGGCTTCCCAGAGGTATATGTATACATAGAGAATAATGTTGGAGGTATAAATGGTACAGATACAAAAACAATCAACTTCAAGACACCCAACGTAGATGTGACACTTGAATACTACTGTTCTATCACTGGTCACAGAGATGGAGGCATGTATGGTGATCTTATAATTGGTAATGGTACCGAAGCTCCAGGTTTTGAGATTAGTTTTGCAATTCTTGCACTTGGTGCATTAGTAGCGATTCCAATGCTGAGAAAAAGATAATTAAAAATTTATAAATAGATAATAAAAATAATTTACAAACTAAATTAAAAAAACTGAGCTAACAAAATATTTATTGTCAATAACAAGAATTAATATTTACTGTTCAAATTCGAAAGTTATGGAGATGAAATTTGAGAATGAATTAAAAATTGCTGAAAATGCAGTCATATTCATCAAGAGAATAGCAATTGATATCTCCAAAAGTGGATTAATCAATCAGCAAAGTGTTTTTGAATTTGGAATAGATGTAAAGAAAGTAATTGCAAGTGATAGAAAAGGTAAGTTAAATGTAAAAAGAATCAGCTCACGTAAAATATCTGTTTTATTAAGAAATACTCCAAAATCAGCCAAAGTATATGGTCTCACATTGAAAATGCTTTTAGAACCAGAGATACATCAAATTGGTAATATCAAAGTCATTGAATGGCCTGCACTTGATCTTTTCAGAATATCAACCAATGTAAAACCATATCAGATACTTGGATTCAAATCTTTGCACAAGCTGAACAACGAGGAGTACTGGGTGGCAGAGAGGAATGTAACTAATAAAGTTAAAGCACATGTTGCATCAAAAAGATCATCAAGGATTGAACTGATAGGAAATTCATCGATGCCTGTATTTCTATTAAGAGGTAAATTAAGAATAGATTGTACTTCGGGAGGGAGAATCAGTGTGATTAATCTCAACAGACCACAGCATTCAAACAGACATCAGGTGGTACAGACATCAAATCATGAATATAATAATGTGAAAGAAGCCAACAATAATCTTCGTATTGAGATAGATCATCCATGTTCTCCAGGAGAGACTAAAGAGATACTATTCAACTGGGAGGTAAAACTAAATAAAATTCCTTTCTATCAGGAAAAATTTGCATATCCATCAATGAAAGCATATAACTTGTTCAGAAATGATGAATATTCACATCTATACTCTGGAAATAAATACTGGAATATCAATGATCCTGATATACAGAATGTAGCCAATGCAACTAGGAATTTTGAGAGTGTATGGCAGGTACATAGATTTTTATTTGAATTTGTTAACAGAAGAATTAGCTATCAGGCAAATGGTATAAGATATTCCTCATCACATGCATTCAAAACTAAAATTGGTGATTGCTCTGAATATGCAGATCTACTGATAACTCTTCACCGATTGTCTGGTATACCATCACGTTTGGTTGAGGGAATGATTGTTGACAATAATAAACTGGAGGGACATGCATGGCTTGAATTTCTTACTCCAAATGGTTGGATACCCTCAGACCCAACATGGGGTATACCAATTGGTGTATCAAGTCAGCATATCAGTTTTCAAAGACAGATGAATGAGAAAAATCCCACTGCTTTCAGCTTCTCATCCTCCGGTCCAAAACCAAAAGTTACCTGGGATATCTCATTTATAGGTATTAAGTAGTATAAAAAAGTATAAATTAATTACTTTTATTGTTAAAATGTAGCTACAATCGAGTAGAATATTAATATTAAAAAAATATTGATCTTTTGAAAAATCCTTTTTCAAAAAGTTTAAATTTAAGTAGAATATATTTAATTTGTCTCAAAGGCACTTTATTTTAATCGCCTTTGGGACCTCCCTCCCCCAGATTATTTCTGTGTTTTTTTATTTAATCATTTTGAAATTATAGTGTTATAATTGATGTGTATAATTATTTATTACCATAAAAATTATTATCAGCTAGAATTCATGTATAATCACCTGCATTCATATAATTAGAAAAATAGTTATTTAAATAATAAATATACAAACTTATAGAATTATTAAAAAATGCATTATCAATTATCGAAATATTGCAAAACGAAAAATCCATTAAAGAGGCATTTGATGATATTTGGAAACATCATCCTGAATTACAGAACTGGTCTTCTTCATCATGGTGGTTCTTCCTGTTCCTACCCAAACAAGAGAAAGGTTATGGTCCCAAGCAAATGATGTTCACCTATGCATCAAGACAGGGATCTATCATTAAAGTGAACAGTACTTGGCAGCGAGGATTTGTACCCGATAGACAACTTGGAAATGAGGAAAAATTCATGACCACAGTTGTTGGTTGGATTGGTGATGGAAAGACAGTTCATGAACAGATAGTCCATCAACCTGCACTTGCAACTCTCAATACATCAGAACAATCATTGGATGCATTTGTTGATCAGAAGGATGGAAACAGATATGGTGCAAGAATCGAAGCATCTAAGGAAAGAGATCTTGCAATAGATGGTAATTTTGTGGGAAAAGATGGCTATGCTAAATTTCAGATTTGGGGAGATATGGAATTTGAGAATGGAGAGCTGGTTAATGCTTTTGAATTACCCGAAATACTTGCAATAAAAGGACCTGCAAATGGTAAATTCGGTAATAATAACCTTGTTGCCTGGAGAAAATTCAAATTCAAAGGAGAGTTCAAATCTCCATCCGGTACTGAAAAACATACAGGAGTGGGTTATTTTCAAAGAGTACTGATGAACGTGCCAATGCAACCATGGAAATGGCTATATGCAGTTTTTGAGGATGGGTCTATATTCTCCTCATTCATGCTATATTTTGGAATTCATAATTTCAGAAGAGATTTTTATTTCTACAAACAGTATTTTGAGAGAAAAGTATTCCATGTGGTACCTGGAGCTTATCTCTATGATGCAAAAACACACAAGACAATTAAATTTAACAAAGCTACAATTGTTCCAAAGCTCAATGAAGAGGGACATCCAGATTTTTATATCAAAGTAAGCAATAAAGAGGGTGATGAGTTAATGATGCGTACAAAGACCCATAATCATGCACAATTTCTACTTGATAGGCGTCTATTCAAAAAACTATGGCAGACGAAATACATATACAATGAATACATGTATGTCATGGATAGAATGCAGGGAACAATAAATGGTGCAAAATTTGATAAGAATACACATGGTGAGCTATGGGGAAATATAGAGTACACATGGGGCTGGAGCCTATGATTATACTATTTTCCTGATCCCACAATAGGTCCAATATCTGTCAGATAATTCAGCAATTTATTTTTTAACTCTACTGAATTTTTCTCATAATTGATAATCTTATGCCACTTATTTATCTCTGTCTCAGCCTTCTCCTTGATCTCATTTATCTTTCTGATATATTTCTCAACATTATGCAGTCTGGCAAGTTTCTCTGCTTTCTCAAGAAAATCATCCATCATATCAATTTTACCCTCAACAAGTGCGAATTGGGATTGAAAAATCAATACCTGTATCATAATACTATAATTCTGTTTTTTTGCCAACTTGTATAACCTCTGTATAATCTCATATAACTCTCTGTATGCATTTATATTGGAAAATATAGAGTATTCCTCAAGTAATATATCTGCCAGATTGATCATAGTTAATCTTGATAGATTAATATCAATAATATCTACCATGGATTTAACTTGCAATTCATTGAGTATCTTCATAGCCTTTGCTCTGTGGATAAAACCTGCCTTTGATTTACTAAACAATGCATCTGCCAATTTATAATGGTAAATTATCTCTTTGCTATTATTGGATAATTGATGATTATTCAATAACTTTAACAGATGCTCTGCCTGAGTGAACTGCTTGAGATCCAATAGACAAAGTATTGAATAGAAGAACCCAAGTGAGTACAATGAAGGATTACATTCTTGATCAATCCTGGACAAAGCTTTTGTTAGATAACTCAATCCCTGATGTGAATTACCAATATAGTAGCTGGATATTCCAAGATTCAATTTGATCATAGGTATTAATCTTTCTCCATTATTCTCCTTTGCAAAATTCAATGCGTTATTCAGACTTATATTTGCAGAGTTGTACTCTCCAATCAGTTGATAAACATCTGCAATCAAATTCAAGGATAATGCAAAATATATTTTATTAGGTATTTTCTCTCGAATATCAAATGCTATCTTGAACATATTAATTGAATTGTTGATATTACCAGATATTTTTTGATGCGTACCAATTACATCATAATAATATGCCTTCCATATATCTTTGGTAATTAGCCAATCATCTTCCATGTTTTCTTTTTGCTCAAGTAAATCAATTAATTTTATAGTCTCATTGTTTAAATTATCAAACTCAAAATATTTTTTTTTCTGCATATAAAAATATAATATAATTGTATTCTGTGCAAGTTTTAACCTATCATCACAAACTGTAATATTTTTTATCTTATCAATCTCATCAATGGTATCCTTAACAATAAATAGTCTCATTATGTCTATTTCAACAAGAGACAGATTTTCCAATAATTTCAAATACCTTAATGCTTCATCCAATTGATTTTGTGCTATCAGATAATATGCATGAACAGGTATCATTATTAATTAATGGCATTCATTATTTAAAAGATAATCCTATATTTCATATGGTTATTTCAATTGAGAGTGTGAGAAAGTTGACTTTTATCCAAATAATAAGATTTTTAGCTCACTTAGCTGATTATTAACTTATTCGTGAGAAGTCCTCTTCCTTCTGTCACTCAACCTTTGATCAGATTTGAAAGATCCTCTAGATAATTCAAAATTCTTGCTTTATCCCCTTTATCTGTCTCATACAGCCCTTTCTCAATTTCTTTTTCAATAGTTTTAATCTTATCAATCAATCTATTCATACTATTAACCTCTGCAATCCCCTCTGCTCTTCTCAGTAACTTTAGGCTTTCATATTTCAAATTTTTAATCAAACTTACTCTTGCCTGGAATATTAGTACTTCTATCATCAAATCTATGCTTTCCTGATCTTGAGCGATTTGATACAGTGTAGATACAATTAAATGTAATTCATTATATGGTGTTTCATCTCCAAATAATTTATATTCCTCGATCAATAGATCTGCTAGATTTATCATAGCTAACTTTGTTAAAGACACATCAATTATCTTATCATCTATTATCTTACCAAGCAATAACTGTGCCTGTGCTCTCATCAGATATCGTTCATTAGATTTAAGATACATGGCATAAGCCATGTCTGCATGAAGACTGATTTCTTTTAAATTACTATTCTCTTTCTTCAGTAATTGCAATTCTTCTACATACAGATTTGCCTCATCCAGATCGCTGGTATCAAGATAACAGAGTGCAGTGTATAGATATACTGTGGACAGTCTAATTGCTGAATACTCACAGTCCAAATTGGACAGGAAGTACTCAAGTGCCTTGATCGGATCTCCAGAATAATAATATGTAATCCCAAGGTTCACTATTGCCACATGATTAAGCAGGCTCTTCTCATTATTCTTGGAAATCTCAAGTGCCTGTGAGAAATAAGACTTGGCAACAATATACTCTCCTTTGTAAAGAAATAATATACCTAGATTATTCAGACTCATACCTGCATAAAGTTTATTTTTCAAAGATTTTCTGTACTTGAAACTCATGTTGTAGTAATCAATTGTATGGGGTTTGAATAATCCTTTGTTCAGATAAACAACAGCTATAATATTATAATAATAGCCAATCCAGATCTTTGTACTCTCTTTCCAATCTTCATCGGTCTCTCTATCCAGTTGATACACCAATTTGCTGGCAATTTTATCACCCACTATTCTAAGATCCTCAATTATATCAAATTCTCTCAATCTGAATAAATTATACAGATTAACCACAATTCTTGCAATCATCACTCTGTAATCATCCTGGTTCTGTACTTCATCCAGTAATTTCAATGATTTATTGTAGTTTCCATTCAAATATTCAATATGTGCCAGTAGGATTATTTTTTCTGGTATTTCTGGTAATACATCAATCTCGATCTTTGCATCCTTTAATTTGTTATATGCAATTAAATCATAAACCTTTAGAGGATACATCCTATTATTTATTTAGCAAGTATCCCTAATAAAATTACTGAAATATTAATTTTGATAATCTCCATTTTTATCGAATTTTTGGTAATAAATGATTCAATTCAGGAACATTTTCAAGAAAAACATGATTTAGAATTATTTGTATGAAATTGAAAACTATTAATAGGATTAAACTTAATCCATATTATGTTTAAAGATTTCTTGAATGATAATTCATTTCATAAGGAATATTATATTGATCTATGCAATTATATTGAGAAACATGTTGATGGGGATAGACCTCTTTACGCAGTACATGGATTGTGTACTGATGGAGGTGTGGCTGGGGCAATGATTCACCATCAGATACCTGAAGCAATAATTATACCACTGGATTATAAAATATTGAACCATCCTGCTGCATCAGATATTTTATCAGATATCAAATGGGAAGGTATAGTTGATCTAAAGCCATTCAATAAACACAGGTTAAAATTCTGGGTAGATCATCATCTCTCTGCTGTCAATCTAAAAGTAAATGCAGAAAGAATAAGATTTGATATAAATGGGGATTCTGGTTCATATCAGCTGTATTTATCTGATTTTATTAATGAATTACCACAGCATCTGATTGAACTGGCAGTGATGACAAGAACTACAGATACCGCGGGATATATCACAGAACCACCATTGGACACCTATAAATCAATCTCTGATATTAAAATAGATCAGAGTACTGGAATAGAGGGAAGGAAGCAATTAGAACAGAGAATATGGTTACTTGATGATGCCTGGGGCTCTGTAACAACTTTGAAAGAACAGTTGCAACTTTATCAGTTACTTGCTAAAAATGGTTTTATTGGTTTGGATAAAGTATTATCAAGAGTGAACAGAATGCGAGATGAGAGAAAAGAAGCAGTTAAAATTGCAGATAATATTGATATCAGCAAAGATATCATCTGTTTCAGCTACAAAGCAGATACAATTGATAATTTCACAATTACCCGGAGATTGCAGACAAGAGGTGTAAAAGTAGTTGTTTCATTGGCAAGAGTTCCAGATGGTGTAAAAATATCTTTGAGAAGAAATAGAAATCTTGATGAGAATATGAACTCAAAGATACAGTTGAATGAACTTGCTGCAAAAATGAATGGAGGAGGACATGCAGGTGCCTCTGGTGCAAAAATGCCCGATGTTACCACTGCATTGAGAGAAATCTATGCTTGGAGTAATAAAATTGGATTGTCTGTCAACCATACCGAGTTAAATTAGCAATTTTTCAAAAATTAGATAATACATTTCTTAATTTACTGACAACAGTATCGATGGTAAATGGTTTAAGAATAAAATCAAAATATTCATGCTCCCTGAATACTGACATATCAATATCTGCATAGCCCGATATAACAATAATTGGAATATCTTTTCTAATTTTAACAATTTCATTGAATACTTCATATCCACTCATTTCAGGCATAGTCAGATCTAGAAATATCAAATCATATTTATCCGGTTGATTTTTGAATTTTACAACTGCATCTCTTCCATTCAATGCAGTATCTACCTGAAATCCAATTTTATGCATATATCTATTTAATATATTTATCACAATCTCTTCATCATCAATAATCAATACTGTACCGTTGAATCCATATATTTTTTGTTCCTCAATGCCAGGCATCACTAATCTAGGTCTATCTGGTGATGTTGGCAGATAATAAGTGATTGTAGTACCTTTGTCTATTTCTGATTCTATATGAATTGCACCATGGGATTGTTTGATAATACCAATCACAACAGATAGACCAAGCCCCTTTCCCTCGTCTTTAGTGCTGTAAAAGGGATCAAATATTTTTTGCAAATCATCACTTTGTATACCTGAGCCTGTATCTGTGATTGCTATGAAAATATATTTTTTATCTGATTTCAAATTATTCTTCATCATCATATTTTCTTTGTTCTTCAAAGCATCAGTTATCTTTATGCAACCTGATCTCATTGAAATACTGCCATTGTCTTGAATTGCATCTGATGCATTTATCACAGTATTGAGAATGACCTGTTGTAGCTGTATTTTACTGAGATAAACAGTCTCCGATGTACTCTTCATATCATATTTTAAAACGATTTTATCAGATACAGATAATTTGATAAGACCTTTCATATTCTCAATTAATTCGGCAATTTTTATATTTTCCTGGAACAATACTTGCCGACCTGTATAAGCCATCAATGATCGGGTCAAATTGGTAGCCTGAGTTGCTGCCTTGTCAATGATATCAATTGTAGCTCTGGTATCCTCATTTAAATCATCATTGAGTGAAATTAACTCTATTCCACCTGCAATTCCAAGTAGTAGATTATTGAAATCATGCACAATTCCACCTGCTAGAAGGCTCATTGCCTCCAATCTTTTGGCTTCCATTATTTCTACTAATATTTTATCTTTCTCTTTTGCTAATGATACCTCCTCTGTAATATTTCTAACAAATACAAGTTCAAATTTCTCATCATCCACCTCTACAAAAGTTGAAGATATTTCAATCTCAATTATATCTCCATCTTTCTTCTTACCAAAGCTTCTGAATCTGTCCTCTATTAATCTCTTCTCTATCTTTTTCCTATTTCTAAGTGCATATTCTTCCTGATACTCAACAGGTTGTAATTTTTCAATTCGTAAACCAATTAATTCCTCTTTTCTCTCATAGCCAAACATCTCGGCTAATTTATCATTTGCTAGCATGATAACATTTGTGAAAACTGTGAATATACCAATGGGTGCTTTTGAGAACAAGACCTCGTACTTCATATTTGCTTTTTTGATCTGTTCCTCTCTCCATGTCTGAGCTGTTATATCAATTAGAAGTAGAATTAATTTGGGATTATGTTTACTAGGTTGATTTGTACGAAGCAATATTGTTTTTTCATTGTTTTTAAAAGTTCTAATCACCATCTTTTTATCTTTTATAATCAAATTATTGTAGATCTCATCAAGTATTTTCACTGATTCTTTATATTGAAGATTATAACCTCCCTGTAATTCCATAGTTAATTGTGCAATGTTATCAGCCTCGAATAATTTCAGTGCACCATCACTGATATGTGATATTTTATCAATTTTATTAATCCTGATTAACTCTTCTGGATTATCCTCTAAATATTCTACTAGGTTAATAATTCCTTTATTCTTTAAATTATCAAATTCTGTGTATATATCTGCAAGATCTCTTATTATCAGTGCAATTCCCGATACTCTGGAAAATGCATAGTAATAACTGGTAGAAGTTGTCAATCTGCTTAATATAAAATCTGCACGGTCTCTCTCTATAAAATAAATTTTCTCAGTATCCTTCTCAATCTCAAAAGTGATAATCAGATCTATCTCATTATTATTACTATCAATTCCAACAATTTCCTGTGCGTATACTTCTTCTTTCATGATCAGATCATTGAATATTGTCAAATAATTCTCATGTATCAGATCTAGAATTGAAGAATTCAACATCTCTTGCTTTGTATATTTGAATATATCAAGAATTTTTTGATTACAAGCGGTTATATCAAATTTCTTATCAATATACAGATACCCCTCAAATTCTAATTTATCAATTAAATTTTCATTATTATTATATTTAATCAGCAGAATAGATATTAATGAAATAGATATCAAACTTACCATTATTTTCTCAGTTGGAGCTGTAAGATATAACATTACAACATAACTAGATACAATTATAGATAGAAACAGAATTTTATATAATTTTATTTTGATCAGTAATATCACTCCCATAAATTCAAAAGCTGTGTTTAATTTTTCTTTCATAGAATTAATTTTAACGTTTTGGAAGGATAATAGATTAAAAATCAAAAATATAAGCTATAAAGAGTTCCAGAACTGTTTGATCTCTTCAACTGGATTATCTGTTATTTTTAACTTCCAGTATTTTGGTAATTGATAATCAGTGAACCTTCTGCCAAATAAAAGAACAAAACCTGTATCTGTTTCTTTTCTGAATATCCTACCTGCTGATTGTACGACTTTGGTAAGTCCAGGGTTAAGATATGCATAGTTAAACCCATTTTTGTACTGCATATCAAAATATTGCCTGCGTAATTCCTGATCAAATGAATATGCAGGTAAAGATGGCCCACAGATAAATACTCCAATTGCAATCTCGCCAATAAAATCCACCCCCTCCGAAAAAATTCCACCACTTACTGCAATCAATAAATTATTTTTATTATTGATTAATTTATCATACATGACTTTACGTTCTGTATCATTCATTTTAGTCTGCTGTACAATCAGATTTAGTTTACTTATCTTCTCTAACTCTCTTGCCAATATCTTCTGATATGAGAATGATGGCGTGAATACAAGATAATTACCTTTTTTCAAACTAGCTGTATTATTTATAATCTTGGCAATTATGGGTATAAATTGTTCTCTGTTGGTAAATCTAGTTGAAACCTGTGGGTAAATCAGATGCAATTGGTTTTGTTCTGGAAATGGAGATGGATAGTCCAATGTGATAAAGTCATCTATTCCCAAGATATTCGCATAGTAGTCAAATGGCTTGATTGTGGCTGATTGAAGTATTACAGAATGAAATCCCTTGAACTGTTTCGCCAATTTTTTATTTGAGGATTTACATAATATTCGCATTGCAGAGTTATCAACATCATATATCTGTGAGAATTCTGGCTCAATACTATCGTCTGCTAGATTTGAGAAATATTTCAGTTTATCAGCAAAGAATATCACAGTATCTTTGGCTAATTTCTCCTCATGATGTAGTTCTATTAGCTGATTGATATAATCTATGGTGAAAAGATCAAAGTCCTCGTGTATCTGTTTAATACGAGAAATATCAAATTCCACCTCACTATTATCAGTATACTCAAAATTATATATTTGATCTCTTAATACCTGTATAGAGCTATGTAATTTCTGTAGTATTGCTCTACCCTTTAGTTTGATAGCAGCAGAAATCTGTGTTTTATTGAGAAAATTCATTATTCTACGTACTTCTGAGAGGCTTATGTCCATGGAGTAATAATCATTGGCCCGGTCAGGTAGATTATGTGCCTCATCCACAATAATTATTGAATCATGATATGATCTTTTGAAATATCTGTGCAGAGCAATTTTTGGATCAAATACATAGTTATAATCGCCAATTATCACATCACATTCAAGTGATACATCAAGAGATAATTCAAAAGGACAGATCTCATGTATATCTGCATGTTTCTGGATAATCTGCTGGTCTATCATCTTGAATTCCAGTATGTCATCTATCAAGTCATCAGTATTCATTTTCTCATAATTTTCAAGATACTTGCATATATTATTCTCACAATTGTTATCTTCAGAATGACATATCTTAGTTTTGGCAGTAAGAATAATTGCTCTGAACTCAGCATCCATGTTTAGCAGTTCAATTAAAGTGTCTCTGTATATCTTCTGCTGAGTAGTTTTGGATGTGACTACAAATAATCTCAGATTGTTCTCAAGTGTATATTTCAAAGCTGGAAATAGGCTAGATAGTGTTTTTCCAAGTCCAGGTGGTGCAGATAATATAGTTCTTCTACTTTTCCTGATAGATGTATACACTTTATCAATAATCTCCTTCTGGTTTTTACGATATGTAGGATATGGAAATACAAGCTTATCAGATCTTTTAGATAATTTTTTATCCTCATTTTTTTTATTTATGAAAAATTTAATTATTTTTTTAACCTGTTTTTCTATGAACTCATCCTGTGGAATATCTATTATTCTTATCTTATCAATCTCTTGTCTTTGATCCACCACCACAAGATATGCAATAATTTTTTTGTTATGATATTTGCTGAAATAGTGGGCGTATAATTGTAATTGCATCTCATGTGCAAAATTAATATTATCTCTGTAAAGCCTTGTAGGGATGGTGATAGATTTGATCTCCTCAATTTTTATATGCTTTTCATTGAAATAAATCACATCAAGATAACCTTTGATATATACTTTCCAATCATCCACCATCAGATCAAATTTAAAATAATATTCAGTCTTTCCACCCTCTTCAACCTCATTCTGTTGATAATATCTATGCACAATCTGTCCAACTTTTGTTCTCAACCTCTGTGAGATAAAATCAAAGGTAGTATCTGGTTCTGTAGAGTATGCAAGCTCTCGTATGGATATAAATAATTCTTTATTCTCTATATCCACTTTCATACAATATTGTGTTAATTAAATATAAATAATAATGTGAGGATTGACCTCATTAATTTAATATATTTGTTTCAATTAATTTATACATCTAAAAATACTTTTCTTTTTTCACATCAAAAAATGCCTTTCATTTTTTCACATCAAAAATATGGATTCATGCCTTCAATAATTAAATTACAGGGTATTGGATTGCTATTCTCACCTAGAAACAGTAAGCTATTTTGGAACTCCGAATTCACTATTATATCGAGATATAAGTCCTCATAAGACCAATTTCTAGAAATTCCACATTTTTTTTTATATTTTGCTTCATCAAATTTAAATATACTAAATTAAATTTAAATTTATCAAAATCATATTTTAGATTGTAAAACATGATTTCAATGAAAAAGTGATTGGCTATGAGTTTAAAAACTGAAACATCCCAATACAGTTCCAAATCAAGCAAATATTCAACAGTGCTAAATTTCCAGAAGAGTGATGATGGCACCATGGGGCCTTGTGATTATTTTAATTACAATTTCAGAACAAAACCCTATCTTTATGCAGTTTTAAAGCCTTTAGTCAAGTTATTTTTGAGAATTGGTTGGAGATACTCTGTGGAAGGGAAAGAGAATATACCTAAGAAAACTAATCTAATTTTTATGCCGAATCATGTTAGTCATTTTGATTCTTTTCTAGTGGGCTCTTACTATCCATACACACCTATTGGAATTGCAGATGAGAAATTATTCAATAATAAATTATTTGCATTATTTGCAAAAAATATAAATGCATTTCCGGTAAGAAAAGGAACTAAGTCTCTTGATATAGTTAAATACGCTATTTCCAGGGTAAATCGAGGAGATAGTATGTTGTGGTTTCCAGAAGGACAAAGACACAAAAATCCCCGAGAGAACAAGTTGAATCCTGGAAAATTAGGTTCAGGTATGATTGCTCATGCGATCAAGGCACCAATTGTACCTGTGTTCATCTCAGGTGCTGAATTTGCAATGGGTGTGGGAAGAGCACTTACAATGGGTGCAGGTCCAAGAGCAATTAGAATCAAGGTTAAATTTGGTAAACCAGTATATCTAGATGATCTTAGAAATTTACCTGCTTCAAAGGATACATCTCAGAAAGTTGTTGATAGAATAATGGCTGATATTGAGAAATTGAGACCTGAAGGGCCTTATATGGTACAAAAAGCATTTAAGAAAAAAAAGAAAAGATGAATTAAGTTTATGTAAAAACTAAACACTAATCGCTCAGAATAGTAATCTATTATCAAATATCTAGTGTAATTTACTTTTTATCGCCTCGATATCACGATAGATTTATATTTTAATCTTTATTTCAATTTATTAGCATGTCTGAGAATGAAAACCTGACCATATATAAGATTGTAATGATAGGCTCTGTCTCAGTTGGAAAAACTTCTATTCGGCTCAGATACTGCGGCCTTGGCTTCTCAAATCAATATTTGACGACACTTGGAGCAGATTTTTCAATAAAAAAAATCGAATCTTCTGGAAATTCAAATGTGCTTCAGATTTGGGATCTTGCAGGGCAGACCAGTTATAACAATCTCCGCTCAAACTATTACAAGGGAATACAGGGGGCTATTGTTGTATTTGATCTATCAAATGAAAATACCTTACAGAGCATTGATAAGTGGCTAGATGAAATGCTTAAATACAGTGAACTGGAAAATATACCCACAACCATAATTGTTGGCAACAAGGCAGATCTAGTATCATTATCATATAAAGATGAATTACAGTTAAATATAGATGCAAAAATAATTGAATTGAATGAAAAATACAATCTAAAATTGATATATGTTGAAACATCTGCCTTGACAGGTCAAAATATTGATTTTGTATTTACTCAACTTTTCAATCGAATTACAGAGGAATTAACAAATAACTCAGCAGAATAATTTTATCGCAAAGTCAATATTTTAACTTTGTAATACTAGTTTAATTTATAAAAGTTCAATCATTTTTTAATATAATGAGTAAAGAAAATATTTCCTTTTCTAAATTTCTTTGGAATTTTTCCATTAGGTTAGGATTTATTATATTACTCAATATTTTTGTGTATTTTAGCTGGTTTCTCATAAATTTTGTTTTTGAAAAATATATAAAAACAGAAGGTGGTCTAACTTATTTTTATCAGTATATTCCAGTATTTATCACTCTAATTCTTGGAATATTTCTACCAATTTTATTGAATGAGTTCTATACTTTTTTTGATGCAGGTGTCAGCCTTAATCGTAATTCATCTTTTTATTTTCCTAAGCATAAATTAACATTTCTGATTTATGAAATATTCTCGGTAACAATAGTGCCTATGATGCTGGCTAGTTTTTATACATATTTTCTGTCTGATTGGATAGATTATAAAGGATTAAAAATAAGCAATGAGATACTTTTACAGTACTTTGCATTTATTTCACTATTAATTCTTGTTCAACTGATAGCAATTCTATTTAAACTCAAGATGCGAAACTATAATAATTATAAAAAATCAGTTTTCGCAATATATGCGACGTCATATCTTTATTATCTGTTTCCTATTTATATTATTGCACTTACTCACAGGCCTACAAATCTGAATGAATTGATCATTAATTATGCAGAACAATTCTTTTTTGCAACTATATTCGTTTTGGAGTTGGTTTTTGTTATCCTTGTTCTTACTCTAAATATCAGCTTCATGGCAAATTCTATACTCAAACTAAGATATGGTCATGATTATGTGGTGGATTCATGGAGGCAGAAAAAAATAATATTACAGCGTTCATCTATTCTGACTATAATCAACTTCTTCCCAATAGATCTGATAGAGATGTCATTCATCAACATTAACGATTTGAGAAATATGGAGAAGAATACACGAAAATATTTCTCAATTTACAATCTGAATGAGGCAAATAATGTGATGGTTGATCTATTGAATGCATTACCAGAGGATGGTAATTCATCTCCAGTATTGGAAATCAAGATTGAATACAGTAATGAACAGTCATTCTCATTTTATCAGGTACTGGATAACGGTATTCTCAGACAAATTCATGATCAGAAACGGATATTCGAGGTAATTTATACAAATCAGCTATTTCATGCATGGAGCAATAAGATAAAATTGAACCAACAACCGATAGATAACAATCTAGCTATGGCAATCATCTCAAATATATATTCTGGAGAGGTAACAATAGGTAAGATTAAAGATCTGAATGATATTATTATATCTAAATTATCTGAAGTTATTGATGATCTAAAACTTGTGAAGTATATAGATGAGGAATATATCCTGTTCTATGATAAATACAGAATTGATCTGAATGACGTGGTTGTGGTCATAAAAATGAATAGACTGAAATCAATAAAAAATGAGATTGCAGGCTTTGTGAAGTATATTGATCCTGAGACTGGTATTTTAAGTATCAGAACCAAGGATAATGAATTAATTGAGTGTTCAATCACTGAAATCAAGCATATCAGTGTGGCTGAACGAGATAAATGGTATG
>JAJRQD010000025.1 GCA_024280435.1 archaeon
AATGTATTTGGATCAACACCTATTACTGATACACCAGTTCTACCAAATCTGACTGAAGATGTATACACATCCGTTGTAAGCTCAATACTTTCTCCAAATTGGGACAATAACTGTGAATTGAACTCAGTGGTGTTATAGTCAAGATAATCCATACCTGGATACTGTATTCTTATATCAGAACCAACTGTGTAGTTTGCATCTGAGATTGCAGCCACTTGATAGGATTCACTGATTATTGCAATTGTTAATCCAAACGATGTTGTAAGTGTTAGTAAGATTGCAATAGTGGCCAATTTATTTGGTCTGTAAGTTATATTACGAATGATAATTCTTGCAATATCCTTGAATATAATCTCATATATGCTGTACATCACCTTGGATAGTTTCAACATGAAGTTAGCAAAGAAACGGATTAATAGCAGGCTTATTCCAATCCAAGTAAGTATTGGTGCCAGTAGATCATACATTGAAATAGCAAAATCGGGAAGTACATCAGAATAAACCAATCCAAATATAATTCCAACAAGTAATAGTAGTATGAAATCTACTTTGAATTTATTCCAGGCAGGTACTTTTGCATCGCTTCTCTCGTTTACCAGATCCACCACATTTGGAGATAGTAATTTCTTTGTAGATAGTATAGAGGCAGTTAATCCAATAAAAATACCGATAATTAAGCTATAATAAAGTGAACTTGCAGTTACTGATATCAGTTGGAAGGTGTTATATCCACTCATTGTACCCGAGATCACATTACTGAGAATATAACCTGCTGTGATACCAACGAACATGCCTAGAATTGAGATGATTGAATTCTCAAGTGCTATTGCAGATGCAATCTGCTTGCGTTTGGCTGCTTTAGTTCGTAGTAATCCTATTTCTCTTGACCTCTCTCCAAGATTGAGATCTATTGCATATTTCGATATGAATATACCCAATAATAATCCGGGGAGTGAAAAATACAGCAGAAATAGTTTCATCTGATTCAACTGATCATTTGCAAGTACTATGGCTTCATAAAGAAGATTATTCAACACACCTGTGGGGTAAAATACCTCAAGATTGTTTGATAGTCCACTTATCTCACTGTTCAGATCATCTAGATCAGTGGGTAGAAGTGAATGATTTATTTTTACATGCACAGAATTTGAACTTACAAGTGGAATTGCATTTGCCATCAGATCCATCATCATATTATAATCCATGATAATTACATTGGGAGTATTTGCAAACTGGCTGACTAGACTTGTGGAATCAGTCTCTTCTGGATAGAATACCGACATCAGATCTTGAAGTATCTCCATATCTATCTCAACAGTATCTGCAATACTGATCTCAGTATTGTTTAATACATTCATTGAAACTGTACCACCAGAACCTGATTGAGTTACTTCTGATTGAATAATGGAGATATTTGCAGTTGTGGAGGCTAGTTCAGTCATTAGCTGGCTGGTAACTAGTACCTCATCATTCTCAAATATAGTTTGTATCTCAGATACATCTAATGAGCTATCAAATAGATCAAATGTATTGAGATAGGTATAGTTTATACCAAAGAGATATGCTGCGGATGCATTCAGTTGAGTACTTCTAGTCAATGTTTCGGGTAGTATCTCTGTTGATACAAGTATACCTCCACTCCTGAAGAAGAATGGATTTGCACTCATTAATAGCTCTGCACCGATTACCAGATCAGATAGTTCATTTCTAGTATAGTCCAGTAAACCATACATCTCTTCAATCTCTGGATTTGTCAGAGACATGGAGAGATCAATATCCACATCAGATAATGCAGTATCTATCATAGAGCTACTTGCACTATCCACATAGAACAATACACCAGATATTATTGCCAGGGAAATAACTATACCAATCATAAGTGTGCTCGATCGTCTTCGATTGCGAACAATACTTTTCATAGCATAGTTAATTATGCTTTTCATATTATACGAATACAATCTATTTAATAATAAATTTCATTTCAAATTAGACTCAAATATTATTCAAAATAGCACTCAGTGCTAGATTTATAATGATTAATTATACTTTATTGGAGATTAAGTCTAGTATTATTATACAACCTGTATTGTAATAATGTAAGCCTAATTAATCTGTATTTTTGGATATGAATTTATTGTGGTGTGAACAGTGAATTCTCATCTATCTTCTCAATAGTTCTGGAAATTAGTTTCACAATCATCTCCACATCATCAAGATGAACAACCTCAGACATAGAATGCATATATCTGTTTGGTATACCTATAAGTGCAGTTGCCACTCCACCTCTCGATTGATAAATAGCTCTTGCATCAGTACCTGTCTGTCTTGGTGCTGCAAGTAATTGAATGGGAATATCCAGTTCCTTTGCTGTCTCCATAATTAATTCATATAATTTTGGATTGATATTTGGACCTCTAGAGATTACAGGCCCTGCACCAAGTTTAACAGTACCCCTGTCTTTATGTTTCATATCAGGAGAATCTGATGCAAAAGTAACATCAAATGCAAATCCCACATCAGGTGCGATATGAAATGCAGCAGTACCTGCGCCTACTGTTCCAATCTCCTCCTGAACTGTGGATACTGCAAACAGTGCGGATTTCATCTCAGTACTAGTTTTTAATTTTCTTACTATCTCATTTACGATGAATGCACCTACTTTATCATCAAAACATCTTGAGACAATCAATCCATCATTTCCAAGAAATTGAAAATCCCCTTCAAATATTATTGGATCTCCAATTCTAATACCCATTGATTTTACCTCATCCTCTGATTTAGCACCGATATCAATGAACTGTTCCTCTAGTTTGACAACAGTCTTTCTCTCTGCTGCTTCTTGTAGATGGATGGCTTTTTTACCAATTATTCCAATAGTTCTATTTTCAGTTCCCAGTATGTATACTCTCTTGCCAGGTGTAAGATGAGCATCAACACCTCCTAGCATATTGAAGAAGATATAACCATTCTCATCCACAAATCTTACCTGTAAACCCACTTCATCCACATGACCTGCAAGCATTATCTTTGGATTTGCATCTGGATTGAGAGTACAGATCACATTTCCTAGAACATCAGTCTCAACCTTATCTGAATATTCTTCCATTCTCTTCCGGATTAATCTCTGTGCAGGTTGTTCCCATCCAGTAGGACTTGGTACATCAGTCAGTTTTTTCAAAAATTCTACATCTATGAATCTTTTCATATTTGGTATTAATTATTTAGTATTCTTAAATAATAATGATGAGATATATTATATTTGAATTCAAAATGATAAATGAGTTTATAGCAGTATGAAATAAATACAGGTCATATTTGTTCCTAACATATATTAATATACTGCGACCATATTATTAGTATGAAAAAACAAAATACCAATCAATCAAAACTACAG
>JAJRQD010000324.1 GCA_024280435.1 archaeon
AGGTGCACAGGAAATTATCAGATATATCAACAGTATGTTTCCAAATTTACCTGTGATCACACACCCGGTTATCACAAAAATAAGCAAGGTATATTTGAAACATGAAGTTAAGTTGGTGTATACAGATATGAATGATGAACAAGCAACTGAGCTGATGAATGGAAAATGTGTAATACTTCTTCCACGATCTACAAAAAATTATGATGAGATATTATCAAGAGAGATTATGAACAAGGCATCAAAATGTATTGTGACAGGACAATCTGCAAAATTCCCCTTCTCTAAATTTGATTATGCAGTTCCTTTATCAACTCATGCCTCATTCACAGAGATAATAAAAACTATCAAAGAGATAAATCCGTTGCATGTACTGACTAATTTTGGATTTCACAGTGCATTAGCAGATGATATCTGCTCAAATGGAGATATTAAATGTGATGCAGAATCAATTAAGAATATCAGTAATATCAATATACCAGCATTGAAAGGAATTTCACCTCCAAAGGTACAAAAACCACTAGACCAATGGTTTGATTGATATTATTGTGAATAATAACAATACAATTCACGAAACAATCGACACTATTTAAAGTACCACACACAATTATAATATGTATACAAAATGAGTAGAAATAACAATACTGAGGTATCAAACAGCCTAATCAAAATTGCTTCAAGGTATTATACCAACTCCAAAAGATTGCTTTTCAAATCCACTAGAAAACCAACAAGAAAGGAATTGAAGATTACCAGTAGAATTGTTGCCATCGGTATTCTTGTAGTAGGCTTTGTAGGTTACATAATAGATATTATTGTACAGCTTACACTACAGGCAATCAAATAGGAGTAAACATAAAATGCCAATTTATACTTTCAGAGCCAAAATGGGTCAAGAGAAAGGCCTGGCAAAGATGGCAGAAATCAAAGGTAATAAGAAGGATTCTGGCGTATGGGCGTTGTTAATCAGTGACACAATGAAGGGATACTGTTTTGTTGAGGGCTCTGATCTTATCTCAGTGGAAAAAAATATGGCTGAGATCCGTTCAATCACAGGACGTGCTTTGCAGGGAAAAACCGTTCCAATAGAGGAGATTGCAGATCTAATCATTCCAAGATCTCCAGTAGAGGGATTAGAAGAGGGCACCACTGTCAAAATCATTGATGGACCCTTCAAAGACCTTCGTGCAACTATCACCAGAATGGATAGTGCTGCCAATGAGATCACAGTAGAGTTATTAGATTCCAATATGCAACTCCCAATTAAAATACATGCAGATTATGTGAAGAAAGTCTCAGAAGAATAAAATATTGTAATATTATTGAACCATAAAAGATCAAAAAATATAATAATTATGCCTTGAAACGTATTTAATAATAAATTAGAGAATACAATTTAATATTAGATCATTTCAAAGCATAAATATCTTATCCTTTAATTAATATTTTATATTATTAATCATAGAGCAAATGTAATGAAAAAGACTCTTATTGTAGATGATTCTTTGCTAGCGGAAGCTGCACTAAAATCGTATTTCGTAAGGCTCGGATATGAAGTTGTTGGCCTTGCAAAGAATGCAAAGATTGCTCTGGAAATGATTGATAAATATAATCCTGAGTTAATCACAGTTGATGCAGTAATGCCCGGCATGGGTGGCTTAGAATTAATCAAAGAGATCAATAAATTAGATAGAAAGAAAGGCAAAAGAACCAATATATTCATGATCTCCTCTGATAATATTAGAGCAGAGGATAGAAGTAAAGTGGATGTGGATCAGTATATTATCAAGCCAATTACAATGTATAAATTAAAAGAGGCACTTAAGCAAATTTAATTCTATTTGGATGTCAGTTTAATCAGTTCTCTAATTGGATCATTGCAGTATCTTATCTGTGTATCAACTATTTCAGATATAGATGCTAACTGTTTTTCAGGCCAGCTTTCATTCACAAGCAAAGTCAATTTATTCAGACCTCTATCTTTCAATTCTCTCAACTGCAATAATGGATACTCAGTATCAAAATCTTCAAATTCAAGATCATGAGATAGCTGTCCAATTGGATAGAGATCATATATCCTTGCAGGTATGAAACCAAATGGGGGAAGTAACATACAGATTAATTTATCTGTATCTATATTCATCAATCTTGAGGTTGCTCTGTTGTATACCGATTCATTCATTTTATATGCAAGACAAATTATATTTGTAGGGCTGATATCATTCAGTAGTCTAAAAGCATCTTCTTTCACACGTGTAATCTCACCCTTGTGGATATCTACTTTTCTCATCATTCTGGTGGCAGTATTGTTGTATACCGGTATTCCACTGATATACAAATCTTTCAATTTACCAGTAGTGACATACTCAATTGCTTTTCTTGTGGCTTTTGCAAGATTAGGTACTGCTGCTGCTCTCTGCTGTACAAGATCCCACAATCTACCGTATCTGATTGCATTTCTAACTCTCATTATCTCACCATTTGATACATACAGATTATGCTGTGCAATCAGATTAGTTCTCTTTGCTCTTTTCATGGATTGCATCTGCTCAGGTGTGTATTCCATACATATCTTGCAATAACATGGAAATTCCTTGAGATCTGATAAATGGTAAGTTCCCTCTACAGTCATATACCTGCTATCCTTTGCCATCAGTATATATGCAGCAGAATCGAAAGTATCACATCCAAGAAAAGTTGCCAATGCAAACATTGCCGGATGGCCTGCTCCAAACAGATGAAGTGGTTTATCAACGGGTAATTTCAATTTAGTTGTGGCGATCATATCTACCAGAATATCATATCTCTGATGGATCATAACCTGTACCACAGAACCTAGTGCATAGAAATTGAAATGCTTTCTGATTTCATCCTTGCAAACATCGTCAAGATAGCTATTCATAAGCTCCAGATATTTACCACCTTGAATAGGTAAGGTCCAGTTCACATCTAGATCTCCAAATTTATTAATTGAGGTATGTATATTTTCCAGCGTGGTCTCAACTCTCTTCTTGGCATCATCATATGATACATCAATCCCAATCGGATGATCCATGATCACACCAATATCTGTCTTCACATAATTCTGTAATTCAAGAGTATTAATCACTCCAAGATCAATATCCCCGTAGAGCATCACCTGATATGCACCACTATCCATCATTACCAAGCCATCAAAGTTCAAATACTCATGTATTTTTGGATAATCCTTGAGAGGTTTATCCTTCATTCTTTTACTCATCAAATAAGCACTGGTAATTACCTGATCAAATCCAAAATCTTTTTGCAATCTATCTATTGGTACATCTTGTTTGAATGGATCCACTACTGGAAACAGTGCAGGTGTGATTATTTCTTTACCATTTACCTTGTATTTTCCAATTTTGGCAAGACCATCCCACTTATCAATTTGAAACACAAACAATAATTATTGTTATGGTTCTTGAAATATTGTATATTGAACTATCATTATATATATTGTTATAAAAAATTAATTCACTAATTTTCAGTGGGTAAAAGTATTGTATTTATATTCTACATAGCTTCAATGTTTAATGCCCGCAGATTGTATAGTCATCACAGGAACTCCAGGCACTGGTAAAACAACGGTATCAAATAGATTGAATGAACTAGGCTATTTAGTAATTAATCTGTTTGATTTTGCAGTGAAACATGATTGTGTAGAGGGTATAGATGATACTAGAGATGCACTGATTGTTGATGAGGATAAACTAGGTGAGACCATTGGTAATTATCTTGAAGCAGGATATGGGACAATTATAGTTGATTCACACTATGGAGATATTGTCCCAGATAAGTATGTAAGACGTGCATTTGTACTGAGTGCACCGATAAATCTGTTAAAAAAGAGATTATCAAGAAGATCTTATTCAATTGATAAGATTAATGAGAATGTTGAGGCAG
>JAJRQD010000325.1 GCA_024280435.1 archaeon
ACCTCCGAATGCAATTCCAAAAGGACTTCCCGCTGGCATAGAGACCGGGACTGGTAGTGATATTTTTGATAATCCTATAATTACACCGTTCAGTATAAAGAAAAATGCTATTTGACTGATTAATCTGAGTGTTCTAATTCTTTTATGAGTTACAGATTCAAACCAAATACTGAATTTACTAGGCTTTTCTTTTTTCTTTGACATAATTTATTCCTCCCAGGGCACAGGGATGCCGTTTTCACTATCACCCAGCCAGGGCATTAGGAATTGGTACCAATCCTCTGGTGTACTATTGAAAGCGTCACTTAGTATATTTTGTTCATTAATGGCGAGTCCTGCCACTATAAAGATGAAGCCAATAATTAAATACGTTAAATACGCAATTCTTTTCTCGAATTTCATTGAAAAATCAATCCATGTACCACTCTTTATCAAGTCATAAAATAATTTATGTCTCGATATCGAATGATTTTCTACACGTTCGATTTTTAAGAAGTAGTTAAATAATTGTCTATTGCTTTCTAGTAAAATAATACTTCTATAGAGCAATCAATGTTAATGCCAGAATATATGATTTGAAAGAAGCATTTTGATGATTTAAAACTCACTCTGTTGCTGAATTTCAGTTACTAAAATTATACTTCTGTATTATTCAATATATAAATACTTGATCTAAAAGAAGTCATCCAAAGAGGTTTGAGTCTCTCTTTTACTTATCATTTTAGTTGTTTTTCTAATTGTATTTATATATCTTCCAATATCAAAATTTCTTTCCTGTAAAAATTCAGTAATTCGTTCTTCACTGTATGTTCTTGAGAAATCTAAGTCTAAATTTTTGCTTACATTTGGCTTTAGAAATATATCTCTTATCTCCTCATAAGGAATATCTATATCTGATATTTTTTTCTCATTCTCTCTTGTCTTGTAATATGATCCATATTTTTTGATGAACTTAATAGCTGTTTTTGGTCCAACTCCCGGAAATCCATCATTAAAATCAGTTCCCATCATTATTCCCAGATCAACTAGTTGATCTCTATCTATCTCTAGTGATTGTAATACTGTATTCAATGAATATTCTTCTGGATACACTTTGATTGTTTTACCACCTTTTAGCCTTCTAGTTCCACTCACACTGAGATTTCTTATCAATATCGGTGAACCAAACATAAGTGTATCATAATCCTGAGATGAGGTTGCATGTAGCTTACCCTCAATTGTCAGCTGAGCAGCCTGTGCCTCACCCTCTCCCGGTGCCTGAACAACAGGTATACCCATGGCATCAAGTAATTTTTTGGCATCATCAACCATTTCCGGTGTCAGTTTATTAACTCTCTTGGCAAACATTCTTGCTCTTTCCATGTTTCCATCTGCAATTGCTTTTTCATACTCTATCTGTGCTAGATCTCTGGCATCTCTACGCTTTTGTTTCTCTTTATCCTTGAATTGATGACTTTTCCCATCAAATACAAATACCGGTGTGATGCCATTCTGTATCAAATTACTTCCTCTGGTCAGAATTCCAATCAGATGAGAAGTCACATTTCCATCATCATCAGACATTGATTGGCCATCTGTTGTTCTTATGCTTGCAAGGAATTGAAATAGTATGTTGAATGCATCGAATCCAATTGTTCTATCCGAGAGGTTTTCTATC
Source organism: archaeon (assembly GCA_024280435.1). Classification (GTDB taxonomy): domain Archaea; phylum Asgardarchaeota; class Heimdallarchaeia; order Heimdallarchaeales; family Kariarchaeaceae; genus JAJRQD01. The sequence continues at coordinate 1,658 of JAJRQD010000325.1, forward strand.
TTTCTTGTAACTTTTGAATTCTCTGGTAATACAGAGCTTAAATTTTTGACACCCAAGTAATATTCGCCTAATTTATGTTGTAAATAACAGAATATAAGATTTATTAGATCAGTTAATTAGGATTTGAATAATATATTTCATAAAAGTTATTTTTATATTCAATATGCTTGAATACAGGAATTAAAATTCACAAATCATACACATCCAAAATACTAGTAATATTGAAAAAAAATGGTATACTGGATGAGAAATATAAAATCAATAAAATTGATGAATATGTGATGGTTCCTGTCAAACATTTGGATTGTCTGGATAAATTAATTGATGTACCATATGAAGCTATTCAATTTGATTTTACAAGTAAAAAAATAAAGAAAAAATCAATCAAAGAGATACTGCTTGAAATCATTCCCCGAGAATTGCACTCCTTCATACCAACAGCTTTTGATCAAATTGGGGAGATTGCAATTATCGATATAAAAAATGAGATATTGGAGTTTAAAGAGAAAATTGGTTCATCAATATTAATATTTAATAAAAAAATAAGTACTGTTTATAGAAAATCTGGCAAAGTAGATGGAGTATACAGAATAAGAGATCTAGAACTGATTGCAGGTGAGGATAATCCAATAACTATCCACAAAGAACACAATATCCGCTTTCTAATAGATGTGAAGAGAATATATTTCTCTCCAAGATTGGCAAGGGAACACCAGAGAATTGCTAGTATTGTGGAAAAAAATGAACTTATTCTTGATATGTTCTGTGCACTTGCTCCATTTGCTTTTCATATACTAAAAGATAAAGAATGTCATGTGACTGTGATAGATATCAATCCCGCATCAAGAGAGTATATCAATAAAACATTTGAGTTGAACAGAAAAATCAATAAAAATATAGATATATTAATTGGAGATGCACATCTATTGAATAAACAGCTAATTAGTTCGGGTAATAAATATCACCATATTATCATGAATCACCCTAGTGGTGCAATAGACTTTCTTGATGATGCGATCAAACTACTGGACACAAATGGTACTATCCATCTGTATATTTTTTCACCTGTTGAAGACTACAATGCATATTGTAATGTATTGCTTGAGGATTACCCAGTGGTGATTATTAATATTCATCGTGTAAGACAGTCTTCACCCTCTGAATATCATCTAAGTATAGACCTCAGACATAAATAATTGATTTACCTGTCATTTTCATACCTGTATTCTCAACAACTGCTATCAAGTCTTCTTCAGTGATATCAAGTTTAATTTTCTTTTCATCAATTTTAACCTTTTCAATTGGAAATACAAATTCTAGTTTCTGTCTATAGCCGAGCATAGACATCTTATACTGAAACTCTGGAAATTGGAATATAAATGCAGGTTTATTCCCATCTATAAAATAATCATGTAATTCTCCATCATTTACTACATCATTGATATATATTTCATACCTCTTCAAGTCTGTATACAATATATGTGGGAATTGAACCACTCCATGCTCATCAGTAAGCTCCAAGTCACTAATTTTTAATTTAATCCTCAATGTATCATCTGCAATAATCTCAGTTAAATCCAGATCAACTATTTCATCAATATTAGGCTTATTACCAAGCTCTTCCTGTAATTCCTCGAAAAATCCAGCTCCTAGTATTAGATGTGTTGCATCTAAACTATCTGGATCAAGTATTAAATCCTCAATAGATCCTATTTCCACATTCTCTATATCGATTATGGTGTATCTCTTCAAAGTACTGTACCTGATATTCTCTAACATAATCTCACCATAACTCTACAATATTTAGAGATCAGATCGCCCGTCAGAAATTCATCGTGTAGTAACACTCACTGACTATTTGTCATCATTTCTCTGTACCATTTATTGTTTTGATTCATTTAAAATATTTCTAAATCCAATTGATTATTTTGCAGATATTAATATTATATTGCCTATGCCATTAATCCATTTTACTTGACCTGTTGGATAGATCCCAGTTCTCAGGTGTATATACAGGTAAGCCTCTGCTCACCACCTCTGCTTCAAATGGTATTTTACCAAAAATTTC